>JACPFR010000021.1 GCA_016182905.1 Elusimicrobiota bacterium | reverse complement strand
TTCTTCGAGAGATAGCTGGTGATCGCGGCCGTCAAAGTGGTCTTGCCATGGTCGACGTGCCCGATGGTGCCGATGTTGACGTGCGGCTTGGTGCGCTCGAATTTAGCCTTGGACATGGCGTGAGGTCTCCTTGTTTGCTGTTGTCTTTAAGAGTCGGTGCGGCGACGACAAAAATAGCTGGGAATGGGAATTGAACCCACGACCTTCCCCTTACCAAGGGGATGCTCTACCAGCTGAGCTATCCCAGCGTTGAAAAACACGACGATCTGGAGCGGGCGATGGGAATCGAACCCACGTAACGAGTTTGGAAAACTCGTGTTCTACCATTGAACTACGCCCGCGACTGCCCCGCCTTGCCGGGTCTCCGGGCGCGGCAACGCCAACGTCGCGTCGCAGCCGAGCCGAGGGAAAGACCAACGGATGGCGGGACCGAAATTATAGCCAAACGCCCGCGACGGTGTCAACCGAGCGAGACTGGACGCCGCCTTCTTTACCGGGTATCCTTAAGAGCGATGGAGATAGCGCGACTTCTGAAGCTGTTCGCGATCGCCCTGGCGGTCGTGCTCCCGGTCCGGACCTGGGTGGCGGAGCCGGTGTACGTGGCCAGTCCCTCCATGGAGCCGGCCCTCAAGACCGGCACCTTGCTGATCCTGGACAAGGTCACCTTGCGGATGCGGGCCCCGCGCCGGGGAGATGTCCTGTCCTTCCGCAGCCCGGTGGGCGGCCCGGACCTGCTCAAGCGCGTGGTCGCCCTCCCCGGCGAGACCGTCGAAATGAGGAAAAAGGTAGTTTTTATAAACGGAAAAGAGCTGGATGAGCCCTATGCCGTTCATTCCCGGGCGGATGAAAGCCTGGAGGGGGACAGTCTCGCCCCCCTGGTGGTGCCCGAAAAGAGCTTCTTCGTGCTCGGCGACAACCGCGACGAATCGGCCGATTCCTCGGTCTGGAAGGACGCCGAGGGCAAGCCTCTGCGCTTCCTGCGTCTGCCCCTGATTCAGGGCATCGTGCGCCGCCTCCCCTGGGCTTAGCCCCGAAATTAGGCCTTTAGGCCTAGACGCGGATGGGTCCGCAGCCCCTGACCGTTTGGGCCCGGACCTACTATTCTTTAGGCATGAAGACCTACATGCTCCTCGCGGCGATGATCCTGGCGCCCTTCGGCGCCTCCGCCGCGGTCCCCGTCAACGAGAACGCCCGTGCCGCATTCATCGCGGAGATCGAGGCGACCCGCGCCGCCCTCCTGCCCCAGACCGTGCCCCTTCCGCAGGTGACCGTGCGCTTCACGCCCCGTCTCAACGACCTCAAGGCGGCGGCGGCCGCCGCCAAGGACCCGGCCCAGCTCGAGAAGGCCAAGAAGGATTTCGGCGACTGGAAGGCCGTCCTGCTGCGCAGCCTGTACGGCGAGGCCCCGCGCTTCGCCGCCGGCGCGTCGTCGTTCGAGAAGTTCTCCGCCGCCAAGGCCTCGGAGATCGATTTCGTGCTGGCCCTGCGCCAACAGCTCTCCGCGCAGCGCGTCGAGTCCCAGGTGAAGGCGGTTCGCTCGGCCAGCCTGAGGCCGCAGGCTTCGTGGGGCTTCGCGTTCGACAACTCCCGCGCCGTCCCCGGCTCCTTCGCCGCGCCGGCCAACGACGGCGCCGTCCTCGCCGAGCCGCCGCTGCCCGCCAACGATCCCGCCCGCTACGACAAGATCCGCTCCTTGCTCCGGTCGCAGGGCGTCAGCCCCAAGATCATCGACACCGCCATCGCCGAGGGCCGGCGCCAGAAGGTTGACCCGATGATCGTCCTGTCCGTCATCAACCAGGAATCCAACTTCCGCAGGAACGCGCGCAATAGCGGGTCCGGCGCCACGGGCCTGATGCAGCTCATGCCCGAGACCGCCGCCGACATGGGCGTGCGCGGCAGCCTCTACGATCCCGCCGCGAACATCAAGGCCGGCGTGAAGTACCTGAACTGGATCGCGAACTCCTTCTTCAAGATGAACCTGGACATGTCCGACCTGTCCAAGGTCCCCGCCGAGAAGCTCAAGATGGTGCTCGCCTCCTACAACTGGGGCATCGGCAACGTCCAGCGGACCGTGCGCAAGTACGGCGCCGCGGCCCTCGACCGCGTGGCCCCGAAGGAGACGCGCAACTACATCAAGGAGATCCCCTCGCGGATCTACGACTGGTTCGCGTCCTTCTAGACCCCGTCGGCGCTATGCTATAATGTCCGCCGTTCGGCGTCTTCCGACGGGCAGTTAGCTCAGCGGTAGAGCATTGTCCTCACACGACAAGGGTCACAGGTTCAAATCCTGTACTGCCCAAGCCGTTCGCCTCTCTCAATTTTTTAACGGCTGAAACGAGAAAGAGGCGAACGGCTTCGTTCTTTATCATCCCCCATCATCCTCAGGCCTTGAACTGACGGTACCGTCAGTTGCGCTTTAGGGGAGGGCCCAGAGGACGGCTTGGTCTTTGTCGAAGCGGGCGACGAGGCGGGGAAGGCCGTAGGGCGTCAGGTCATAATAGGCCCAAGGATAAACGCTGGACCGGACGGACAAGTTGAGCGCTTTTTCGGCGTTCTCCGGCACGATGAACAGGAGCCAGCCGTCGAAGATGACGCGAACGGGCGAGCCGTTCATTGCGATGACCGTCGCCGCGTCGAGGCGGCGCTGAAGCAGCTTCGGCAGATCGGTGGAGTGGACCTGCGCGCCTTTGCGGACCGAGATGGTATTGGGCGGCGTGACGGACAGCGCCCAGTCCGGGGCGCCGTTCTTCAGCATGCGGGAAAGCTCCGCGATGGCCGAGTCGGGGTACGGCGAGGAGAGCTCCCCGCCGGGGACGACCGACACGCTCAGCCCCAAGGCGCAGGCCCGGGTGAGATACACGCCCAGGCGCGCCGTCCTCTTCTCGCCCAGGTCCCATTCCACGCGGGGCGCCCGCGCGAGAAGGGCGACCGCCGCGCCTTCGCCGCGCAGCAGCGGCTTGTGATCGCGCTCGAGCTCCTCCGTGCTCATCGGCTCGGCCTCGACCGGCGTGCAGCCGACGCGGACGATCTGCGCGGCCGCGTTCGACGCGCACAGCAGCAGGACGGGGAGGAGAAGCTTTTTCATGCCGGGTCATCATACGCCATCGCGCCGCCCGACGGTATGAGGCGAAAGTCCCAGGCGCGGCGTCTCTTTGGACCTGTTATGGGCGGGGCTTCTTCGCCGCTTTCTCGGATCCCGCCGGCGGCGCGCTCCAGGAGAAATCCTCCTTCCCCTGCAGGCGGCGGTGGGACATGTACGCCGTCATGCCCCCGAGGAAGAGCAAGGCGGCCGCCCAGCCGAAGGGGCCCCCGGCGGTGAAGAACGCGGCGTAGGCCATCAGGCCGGTCCCGGCGACGGCGGCTCCGGCCCCGGCCGTGCGGGCCGTCTCCAGGACCTGTTTTTCCGACAGGCGCGGGGCGGTGACCGTGACCGGCTCGGCGAGGGGCGCGGTGGAAATGAGAACCGCGGCGGAGGACGTCGAGGTTTCGACGTCCGCGTCCGCCGCGGAGAGCTGCGGGGGCAAGGCGATCAGGAGCGCCAGGAACGCCGAGGCGATCTTCATGGCGAGAACCCCCTGCGGGGAGTGCCGCACCATTTCAGCCATCCTCCGAGGGAAATATCCTATACTGGACCTATCCTATGGCACTGACCAAAGAAGCCTTACTCGCCCTGGTCGCCCTCCAGCTCAAGGACAACGTCCTCGACGCCATCCAGAAAGAGATCGACGCCGTGCCTCCGCGCATCGCCGCGCTCAAGGCCGACCTCGAGGGCGAGAAGCGCCACATGAACGAGGCGAAGGCGCGCATACTCGACCTCGAGAAGAAGAAAAAAGCCAAGGAGCTCGACGTGGCCGCCAAGGACGAGGCCGCGCGCAAGCACTCCGCCCAGCTCAACGATCTGAAGTCGAACGACGCGTACAAGGCGATGCAGGCCGAGATCGAGGCCGAGAAGGCCGCGGCCGGCGACATCGAGACCGAGATCCTCCAGATCATGGAGGACCTCGACAAGGCCAAGGCCGAGGAGAAGGCCGCGACCGCCGAGTTCAAGAAGACCGAGGAGTTCTCCAAGAAGGACTTGGAGAAGCTCGAGGCCGAGATGTCTCACGCGAAGGGACGCTTCGGGACCGAGAAGACGGGGCGCGACGCGGCGGCCGCCGCCGTGGCTCCGTCGGAGATGAAGGTCTACAACCACATCCGCGGGCGCGGCAAGCCCGACGCCGTCGTGCCGGTCGTCGGCGGCCACTGCGGCTCGTGCCAAATCAATCTCACTCCGGGCATCATCCTCGAGATCGCCAAGCTCAAGAGCCTGGTCACCTGCGAGAGCTGCCAGCGCATCCTTTACAAGCCCGAGCTGCTCGTTCCCACGGCCGCGGCTTAAACGATTTCAGGGACGGCCGGAGGGCCGCTGACCCGCGAGGGTTGGAGGAACTTCCGGACTCCGATGAGCGCGACGCCCGTCGAAAGGCGGGGAGGCGGGGACGAGAAGCCCCGTCGACGGAAAGTACCACAGAAAGTTACCGCCCTCAACGTGGGGGTAAGGGTGAAAAGGTGGGGTAAGAGCCCACCGGCGGCGCCGCAAGGCGCCGCGCATAGGTAAACCCCGTCGGGAGCAAGGCAGTTGGGCGGAGGACGCTGCTCGCGTCAGGTGGATCAGCTTCGCTGATCCCACACGGCCGCCCGGTAGCCGCTGAGAGAAATGGTCCTCGAGCCCGCAAGGGTGGACAGAATCCGGGGTACAGGCCGTCCCTGATTCGAATAATGGAGCGGGCCCGCGACGAGCGGGCCCGCTCCTCATTTCAGAGGCTAGGCCTTATGCCTGCCCCCGTCGTCCCTAACTGCCCAGGCCTTGGAACGGCGCGGATGATATCCTTGGAACAGTGAGACTTTTCAGGAAGTCCGCGGCCCTCGCCGTCCTCCTTAGCGCGCCTTTTCACGAGGCGGCGGCGCAGACCGTCGGTCCGGCGGGCAAGGCGGGCGCGACGGGTTCCATCCCGGCGACGGGCGTCATCCCCGCGTTGGGGATGACGATGGGGGCGCCTTCGCTCTCGCCGATGAGCGCCCCGGCGCTCGGTCTGGTCCCGTCGCTCGTTCCCGCGCCGGCCGCGGCGCCGGTCCCCGTCCCCGCGGCGACGGCGGTGCTCGCGCGCGCCGCGCTGATCCAGGCGCTGGCACTCGCTCCGGCGGCGGAAATGCCCGGACGCCTCGACGCGCTTTACGCCGGAGGCGTCCCGAAGCGGGACTCGGACTCCGATCCCGTCGCCCCGGCGCCGGCCGCGCCGGCGGGCGTCGAAGGGCTCGTCGCGGATTATCGTGCCGAGGGCCGGGCCGCGAGCGGCCGCAAGCTGCGCTTCACCGGGATCGGCGGCCGCGACGCCTACAATCCCACGGCTCCCTTCAAGACGAGTTTCCGCGGACGCGCGGTCGAGGTCATGGCGGCCCGCGTCGAGGCGCGCGACAGCGAGGAGTCCGAGGTGATCTTCTTCGAGAAGAGCCGCGGCCGCTGGCGGCCGCTGGCGGGCGCGCCGCGCCTGAAGCTCCAGGACCCCTTCGTCTCGCGGATCGGCGGCGAGCTCGTGCTGGGCGGCGTGGAGACCTTCCCCAAGGACGGCGGCCTCGGCTATCGCACGGTGTTCTACCGCGGCGCCTCGCTGTCGAAGCTGAAGCGCTTCGCCGTCGGCCCCGACGGCATGAAGGACATACGCCTGGCCGAATTGCCGGACGGGAAGCTCCTCGTCGTGACAAGGCCGCAGGGCGAGGCCGGCGGCCGGGGCAAGATCGCGATGACGGTCGTCGACGGGCTGGGCGCGCTCGAGCCCGGCGCGATCTCGCGCGCCGAGATCCTCGAGGGCCTGTTCCGCGCCGACGAATGGGGCGGGGCCAACGAGCTGCACGTGCTGCCGGGCGGGCTCGTCGGCGTCCTGGGCCACGTGGCCCGCTTCGACGAGAAAGGCGGCCGGCATTACTATCCGATGGCCTTCACGGTCGACCCGGCGACGGGACGGCGCACGCCGATGAAGATATTGCTCGAGCGCGGCCGGCTGCCGGCCGGGGCGTCGAAGCGGCCGGACCTGGAGGACGTCCTCTTCAGCGGCGGCCTGATCCGCGGCGGGGACGGGACCGCGTCTCTCTACGTCGGGGCGGGAGACGCGGAGGCCTACCGCGTCGAGATCGAGGATCCTTTCCGGGCCGCGGCGTCCGCGAACGCGTCGGGCTTCAGCAAGAGCGATGAGCGCTTCCTCGACGAGGTCCAGCGCAAGGCGTTCCTTTATTTCTGGGAGCAGACCGACCCCGTCACCGGCCTGACGAAGGACCGGGCGGGGAATTTCGGCGGGAGCGACCGCGGCATCGCCTCGATGGCGGCGACGGGCTTCGGCCTGACGGCGCTGACGATCGGCGAGGCCCGCGGCTGGATCACGCGCGAGCAGGCTTACGCGCGGGCGCTGACCGCCTTGCGGCACCTGAAGGACCGTCAGGCCCACGAGCACGGCTGGTTCCACCATTTCGTCGAGGCGGTCGACGGCCGGCCGCTGCGCTCCTCCGAGATCTCGTCGATCGACACGGCCTTGCTCCTGGCCGGGGCGCTGACGGCCGGCCGGCGCTTCGCCGGGACCGAGGTGGACCGCCTGGCGCGCGAGATCTACGAGCGCGTGGACTTCCCGTGGATGATGACCGACGGCGGGGCCAAGCCCGAGTCGCGGACCTTGTCGATGGGCTGGAGCGAGCGCGGGGGCTTCATCGAGTCGCGCTGGGACGCCTACAGCGAGCACCAGATCCTCTACATCCTCGGCCTCGGCTCGCCGACGCATCCGCTGCCCGCCGAGTCGTGGCGCTCTTGGAAGCGCCCGGAAAAAGGCCCGCTGACCCAGGCGTCAGGGTCGCTGTTCACGCATCAGTTCTCCCAGCTGTGGCTCGACCTGCGCGGCTGGAAGGACGACGGCCACGACTATTTCGAGAAGTCGGTGGAGGCCGCGCTCGCCCACCGCGCCGCGGCGATCGCGGCTAGGAAGGAGTACAGGACGTACGGCCCGAACTGCTGGGGCCTGACCGCCTGCGACGGCCCCGACGGCTACCGCCCCTACGGCGCCTACCCCGACGCGATCATCCACGACGGGACCGTCGCCCCGGCGGCGGCGGGGGGCTCGGCGGCGCACACGCCGGCGCTCTCGGTCGCGGCCCTGCGCCACATGAAGGCGAAGTACGGCGACCGGATCTGGGGGCGCTACGGCTTCTCCGACGCCTTCAACACCGACCCGCGCTGGCGGGAGCGCTTCAACGCCGACGGCCTGTGGCGCTCCCCGGACGCCGTCGGCATCGACCAGGGCGCCATCCTGCTCGCGGTGGAGAACGCCCGCTCCGGAGCGGTGTGGGCGGAGTTCATGGCGACCGCGCACGCGCGCCGGGCCTTCGAGAAGCTCGGCCGCTGAGCCGGGCTTGCCTCCCGTCAGATGAAATCGGCCGTCGATGATGTAAAATGCGGCCTATGAGCTTCCCCGTCACGCGCCCTCGCCGCCTGCGTTCCAGCCCCGCCCTTCGCGCCCTGATCCGGGAGACGGATCTCACCGCCAAGGACTTCGTGCTCCCCCTGTTCATCCGCCCCGGCAAGGGGGAGAAGCGCCCGATCTCGTCGATGCCCGGCCACTACCAGTACTCGGTGGACATGGCGGTCAAGGCTGCCGACGCCGCCGTGCGCGAGGGCATCCCGGGCCTGATCCTGTTCGGCATCCCCGACAAGAAGGACGGCAAGGCCAGCGGCGCCTACGCCGACGACGGCATCGTGCAGAACGCGGTGAAGGCGATCAAGGACAAGCACCCGAACCTGCTGATGATCGCCGACCTGTGCTTCTGCGAGTACACCGACCACGGCCACTGCGGCGTCGTCAAGGACGGCAAGGTGCTCAACGACCCGACCTTGGCGCTCTCCGCGAAGACCGCCGCCTCGCAGGCGAAGGCCGGCTTCGACGTCATCGCGCCCTCGGGCATGATGGACGGCCAGGTCGCGGCGATCCGCAAGTCCCTCGACGAGCACGGCTACGGCGATACGCCCATACTCGCGTACGCGGCCAAGTACGCGAGCGCCTTTTACGGGCCCTTCCGCGAGGCCGCCGAGTCCCCGCCCAGCTTCGGCGACCGTTCGAGCTATCAGATGGACCCGGCCAACTTCGACGAGGCGATGCGCGAGGTGGCGCTCGACGTCGAGGAGGGGGCGGACATGGTGATGGTCAAGCCCGCCTTGCCCTATCTCGACGTGCTGAAAGCGGTGAAGGTCCGGTTCGGCCTGCCCACCTCGGCCTATCAGGTGTCGGGCGAGTTCGCGATGATCAAGGCCGCGGCCGCCAACGGTTGGGTCGACGAGCGGAAGATGGCCCTGGAGTCGCTGACGTCGATCAAGCGCGCCGGCGCCGACTTCATCCTGACCTATTACGCCCTGGAGGCCGCCAAATGGCTCGCCTGAAGAAGAACCCGAAGCAGACCGACATGAAGAAGATCTTCGCCCGCGCGCGCCAGTCGCTCGTCGGCGGCGTCAACTCGCCGGTGCGCGCCTTCAAGTCGGTCGGCGGCACGCCGCTGTTCGTCAACTCGGGGTCCGGGGCGTACCTCAAGGCCGACGACGGCCGCGAGTACCTCGACTTCTGCCTGTCGTGGGGTCCTCTGATGTTCGGCCACGCCCGGCGCGAGCTCGTGCGGGCGGCGCAGGACGCGGTCGCCCGCGGCTCGACGTTCGGCGCGGCGACGCAGGCCGAGGTGAACCTGGCGGAGCGCATCAAGAAGGCGCTGCCGTCGATCGAGCTGCTGCGCATGACCAGTTCCGGGACCGAGGCGGGAATGAGCGCGGCGCGCGCCGCGCGCGCGTTCACCGGCCGCGACCTGATCATCAAGTTCGCGGGCTGCTACCATGGACATTTCGACAGCCTGCTGGTCGCGGCCGGCTCCGGCGCGACGACTTTGGGGGTGCCGGACTCCGCGGGGGTGCCGAAGTCCTTCGCGGCGACGACTGTTGTCGTGCCGTTTAACGATTTAACGGCGGTGGAGAACGCGTTCAAGAAAAACAAAGGGAAGATCGCGGCCATCTTCGTCGAGCCCATTCCCGCGAACATGGGAGTCGTCTTTCCGGCGAAGGGCTTCCTGGAAGGCCTGCGACGCATCACCAAGCGCGAGAAGGCCTTGTTGATTTTCGACGAGGTCATCACCGGCTTTCGTGTCTGCTACGGCGGCGCGCAGACCCTCTACAAGATCAAGCCCGACCTCACCGTGCTCGGCAAGATCATCGGCGGCGGCATGCCGATGGGCGCCTACGGCGGCCGGCGCGACGTCATGTCGGTGATCTCTCCCGAGGGTCCGGCGTACCAGGCCGGGACCTTGTCGGGCAACCCGGTCGCGGTCGCGGCCGGCACGGCGATGCTCGACCTGCTCCACTCCGAGTCGCCGTACAAGCGCATGGCCCAGCTCGCCGACTACATGTGCGAGGGCCTGCGGCGCGCGTCGCTGCGCGCGGGCGTGCCCCTGCGCATCCAGTCCATCGGCTCGATGTTCACCCCGTTCTTCCTCGAGGGCGAGGTCACCGACTACGCCTCGGCGATGAAGGCCGACAAGGCGGCCTATGGGCGCTACTTCCACGGCATGATCGAGCGCGGCGTCTACCTGCCGCCGGCGCAGTGGGAGGCGGCGTTCGTCTCCTACGCCCACACCGAGAAGGACCTCAACTTCGCCATCGGCGCGGCGTCCGAAGCCCTCAAGGAGATATAGCTCTCGTCGCGGGGAATCCGCCCCGGTGAGAGTTCTCCGCGAGAGCCCTCCTTTTCGGTCGACTGTTTCCGGAAACAGTCGACTGACGGTGCCGTCAGTCGCCCGGCGTCTTTCCTAAAGAGGGGTCTAATCAGGCGTTGACAAGGTTGCGCCCTTCCTCAATACTATGGAGTCCCGGAGCTCCCATGAGCGAACAACCCTCTCCCGAGCCGAATAAATCGAAGGCCGACGCCGCGCCCAAGGCGGCGTCCTCTCCTCAAGGCCTCGACCCGTCCCGGGGCTCGGCCTATGTCCCGCTTCCGGGACAGCCGGCGGCCAAAGGGAGGGGGATCCTGGTCCTCGCCGCGCTGATCGCGGCCGGGGCGCTGGCCGGGACCGCCATCCATTATCGTCAGCCGTCGGGCCCCGCGCCGATCGCGATCGCCGCCGGGCAGGAGGACAAGGTCATCACGGTGACCGACGCCGACCTGAACGCCGCGGCCACCGAGCGCGTGCGCCAGTCCCCGGCGCCCGCCGGCGCCGGAGGCGCCGCTCCGACGACGATGGGCACCGGCGCGCCGGCGTCCCCGCAGGCTCCGGCCGCCGTCGCGCCCGCGGATCCCGCCCCCTCCGCCCCCGCCGTGCCCGCGGAGAACCGGGCTTCCTCGCCGCTGCCCGTCGTGCCGCCCGAGCTGGCGGCGCCCGCGGCATCCGCGCCTCAGTCGGTGCTGACCGCGCAAGGGCACGAGGCGGTGCGCTCCGACGGCTGGTCTATCTTCTCGATGCGGCTCATCGACGACGTGGACCAGGACGGCGACGTCGTGCAGATCCTCGTGGACGGCGTGCCGGTGTCGTACCTGGCCCTGACCCACGGCGGGGCGACGCTCGAGATCCCGCTCAAGAAGGGCGAGTCGCACCGGGTGACGGTCAAGGCGGTGCGCGACGGCGTCGGAGGCGTCACGCTCGGCCTGCAGACCTCGGCCGGGACGGTCGTCTCGCGGCGGATGCTGGTCGGCGAGACCGACAGCTGGACCATCGACTACAAGTGAGATCGAGCCCCACGCATCCCCTCTTCGTCCTGATGGCCGTGATGGCCATCGGCGGCGCCTTGATCGGGGTGAAGCAGCGCGCCCCCGAGGTGCTGCCCTGGATATTCGCGCTCGCCGGGGTCGGGATGATCTACCGCTTCTGGGCGATCTCGCGCGAGGACGCGGCCGCGCGCGGCGAGGGCCTCGTCGACCACGAGGTCCTGCGCAAGATGCGCCTGCGCGACTACGGCAGCTGGATCAAGGAGAACGTGCGCGGCCAGGACGCGGCCGTGGACCTGATCGTGCACAGCGTCCAGCGCGGCCTGGAGCTGGCGCGGCCCGGCCGCAGCCTGGGCTCCTTCCTCCTCGTCGGGCCGACGGGGACGGGCAAGACCTTCCTCGCGCAGATGACGGCGATGGCCCTGTGGCCGGAGAAGGAGCCGGTGATCCTGCGCATGAACCAGTTCAAGGACCCGCACGACCTGCAGGGCCTGCTGGGCGCCGCGGGCGGGGCGGAGACGGGCTCGCTGACCGGGGCGCTGCTCGAGGATCCCTACCGCGTCGTGCTGCTCGACGAGATCGACAAGTGCCACCCCGACGTCCTGCACGGCCTGTTCGAGGCGCTCGACGGCGGGCAGGTGCGCGACCGCTCCTCGTCGAAGATGGTCGATTTCAGCGGCTGCGTGTTCTTCGCGACCTGCAACGCGGGCGCGGAGCGCCTGCGCGCGCTCAAGACCGACGACGCCTCCTCGTTCGCGGCGCGCGCGCGCGACGCCTTGATCAAGGACGCCGGCTTCGAGAAGGCCTTCCTCGCCCGCTTCAGCGAGATCGTGCTGATGGACGCGCTGGCGCCGATCCACATCGCCGAGATCGCCTGCCTGCAGATCGCCAAGCAGTGGCGCGAGCAGGGCATCGTGGTCAGCTACCTCTCGCCCGAGCTGCTCGCGCGCGCGGTGGCGCTCAACGCCGAGTTCGGCGAGTACGGCGTGCGCCAGCTCACGCGCTGCCTGCGCCGCATGATGGATCCCCTGCTCGAGGAGGCCCGCCAGAAGGGCTCGAGCGCCGTCTCGCTGGGCCTCGACCCGCACACCGGCGGGGCGGTCCTGGGCCTCGCGAGGGAGCGGCCGTGAAGAAGCGCCTGCTCAAGGACACCTGGTTCCAGATGTTCGCCGCCGTCGGGGGCGTCGCCTACGTGGTCTCGGCGCTGGGCTCGGCGACGGCGCGTCACGAGAGCCTGCCGCCCCCGGCGGCGCCGGCCGCGGTGTCCGCGCCCGCGCCCGCCGCGGCCGCGCCGGCCGACCGGGCCTTCGATGATCCCGGGTCGTACGGCGCCGTCACCCCCCCGGCGCCCGCCTCGTCCGACCTCGCCACCTACAGCGGCGTGACCGCCGCCGCGCGGGATCCGTCGGCGATGGTCATGGGCCCTGCCGCGTCCGTGCCGTCCACGCCGCCGAAGTTCACCTTGACGGGCTCGGGCGTGGGGAACACGCAGGGCATCGTCGGCGCTCCGGCCGGGGGCCTGGGGGGGATCAACAGCCTGCTCAACAGCCTGATGGGCGCGCCTCAGGCCGCGCAGGCGCCGACGGCCCAAGCGGCGCGGGCCGCGCTGCCGGCGCCCTTGCGCGTCGCGCCGTCGCGCGTCGGCATCTTCACGGTGGGGCCGGCGGGCACGGCGGGCGTGGACACCTCGAGCCTGCGCGACGCGGTGTTCAGCGCCTCGGACGGCGACCTCATCCTGGTCAAGCCCGGGAGCTACGAGGGCCCCGTCGACGTCGCGAACAAGTCCGTGCGCATCCGTGGCACCGGCTCTTATCCCGGCGCCGTCACGGTGAGCTGGACCGGCCCCGGCGCGACGATCAGCGTGCGCAACGGCGGCCTCCGGCTCGAGAAGGTGCTCGTCGAGCGCGGCTCGCATTTTGAGTATCCGAAGACCGAGCCGGGAGGGGCCGTGTACGGCTACGCCTCGGCGCTGACCCTGCGCGACGTCCAGGTCAACAGCAACGACTCGTCGGCCCCGCCGCTGATCGTCGAGCAGGGCGGCGGCTCCGCGAAGCTCACGGTCGAGGACGTCCGCCTCACCGGCTCGTCGGCCAACGTCCTGATCCGCGGGGCGGTCAAGGCGAAGTTCACCCGGACCACGTTCGACGCGTACACGCGGCCGCTCGCGGCCTGGATCGACTCGGCCGTCGAGCTCGTCGACTGCCGCTTCCTGGACACCACGGCCGACATCGTGATCCTCGCCTACGAGGGCGCGCGGGTGACGGTGACCGGCAAGCAGAAGCCGCGCATCGTCACCACGCGGGGCGCCGAGGCCACGGGGTACGAGGACAGCTTCGGCGTGAAGCGGCCGGGCATCGCGCGCGGCGGCTTCGCGCGGGACATCTTCCGGCGCGGGCGCCGGGCCGGGACTTTGCCATGAGGAGAAAACGGTGAGCGATCTTTCCAAGATGACGGACTGGACCAAGCTCCAGGGGATGCTCAAGGCCTCGGACTCGGAGAGCAAGCGCTTCACGGTCGACGAGGCCAAGCTCGTCGAGCACCTGCGCTCGCGCGTGAAGGGCCAGGACGAGATCGTCGAGGACGTGGCGCGCCTCATCCGCCTGAGCTGGATGAAGGACAAGCGCACGCGGCCGGTGTGCAACCTCCTGTTCCTCGGGCCGACCGGCACGGGGAAGACCGAGCTGGCGAAGGCCATCTGCGAGTACCTGTTCGGCGACGAGCAGGCCTTGCTGCGCTTCGACTGCTCCGAGCTGGCCAGCGCCGAGATGGGAAAGTCCCGCCTGACGGGCGCGTCCTCCGGCTACGTGGGCGCCGAGCAGGGCGGGCAGCTGACGCGCCCCATGTTCGCCAACCCCAAGCGCGTCGTGCTCTTCGACGAGATCGAGAAGGCGCACCCGACCGTCTTCGACCTCCTCCTGCAGGTCATGGGAGAAGGGCGCCTGACCGAGCAGGGCAGCGGCAAGACCGCGGACTTCACCCAATCGGTGATCATCATGACGAGCAACTCACTCGCCGACTCGATGGGCAAGGCGGTGCAGGGCCTCACCGACTATCCCCGCATCATGAACGCGATCAAGACCTTGCTCGCCGAGAGCGGGACCTTCCGCCCCGAGATCCTCGGCCGCGTGGACAAGGTCTACCTGTTCAAGCCGTTGGCCGGCATGCAGGTCGCCGAGATCTCCTTGCTCAAGATCTCCAAGCTCGGCCAGGAGTACGGCATCGAGACGCATTTCGTCGCGCCCGAGCTGATCGTCCAGGCGCTCGAGGCCAACATGCGCGTCAGCAAGTTCGGCATCCGCGAGCTCGAGCGGATCCTGTTCGACCAGTACGCGGCCTACTTCGTCGAGGCCCGCGCGGCGAACGCCAAGTCGGTGTCCTTCGAGGTCGCCGACGACGGGACCATCGTCTGCAAGCGCGACCCGGCGCCCTGAGCTACTTCGAGGTCAGCCAGACGTTGGCGTAGATCCCGCGCGAGCCGTCGGGGCGCGAGAACGCGGCGCCGGGATGGAGCGACAGCCCGTTGCCGCGGCCGTCGAACTCCCGGGCGGGCTCGGCCGGGGCCTCGGTGAACGAGATCTCGCGCACGCCCGCCGTCTTCAGGGAGACCGGCGCGCGGTTGAACCCGCCGACCTTCATCTTCAGGCCGTAGGCCTTCTCCAGCGCCGCGAGCGCGGGGGCGTCGAGCAGGCCGCGCGCCCGGGCGTCCGGCGGCAGCACGCCGTCGCGCGAGGCCCGGTCCACGAACGCGCGCAGGGTCGAGAAGCCGTCGGGATGGCCGTCGGCCTGGCCGTCGCCGTTGAGGTCGCTCTGGTCGCCGAACAGCTCGAGGCCGGTCCGCCCCGAGGCGCCGTCCTTGTCGGCGTCGAAGACGAGGATGCCCATCCCCTCCTCGACCTCGTTGAGCCATTTGAGCTTGTCGTCGTCCTTCGTCCCGGTGATCCCGTAGATGGCCTTGCGGGAGCTCGTCTTGATGCCCGTGTTCGCCAGGTCGAAGACGAGCGGGTCCTGCATGACGGGCAAGGTCGGGAGGTCGAGCTCCGACTCGACGCGGTCGCGCTCCGTGCCGTCGGAGAGGACCTGATGGTACAGCGCGCGCCGGCCGGGGACGCCGCCGGGGTTCCAGGACAGGATGGTCTGGCGCAGGATGCTCAGGGGCGCGCCGGCCGCCGGCGCGCCGGAGCCGCCGGACAGCGTCCGGGCGAAGGAGCCCTTGAGCTGAGTCGGCCACCGCCACGCGACCGCGGGCGCGGCGAAGGCCAGCGCGGCGGCGGACAGGGCCGCGGGGGCCGCGGCGCCGCCCTCCGAGCCGGCGAGCGGGGGCGGGATCGAGGAGGGGGCGGCCTTCGCGCGGGGCGCGGCGGCGGCGGCCGGCATCGGGAGCGCGGCCGCCGCGGGCGCGGGCGGCGCGACGGGGACGGGGGCCGGGGCTTTCGGGGCGGAGAAGCCGGGGGCGAGCAGCCAGGTCAGCCCCACCGCCGCGGCGATCCCCGCGCCGGCGACGGCGAGGCCGGAGGAGCCGCCCGTCTTGCGGGGGCGAGGCGGAGCGGTGTACGCGCCGGTCAGGGGGCCGCGGTCGTTGTTTCCCATGCGCTCATTATAAACGAGCGCGGCCGGGAAATCATTTCACGCGGTTAAATGTTCGGTAAAGCCTAGTCGCGGCGGCGGCCCGTGAGGCGCAGCAGGCTCAGGAACAGGTTGATGAAGTCGAGGTACAAGGTGAGCGCGCCGGAGATCGCCTCCTTCGTGTCCTCGTCCGTGCCCGCGTTGCCGACGACGTTCATCGCCTTGATCTTCTGGGTGTCGTAGGCGGTCAGCCCGGTGAAGACGATCACGCTGAGGATCGAGACGGCCCACTCGACGGCGGGGCTCTTCGTCCACCAGTTCACGACGGAGGCGAGGATGATCCCGACGAGGCCCATCATCATGAAGTTGCCCATCGAGGTGAGGTCGGTCTTCGTCATGTAGCCGTAGGCGCTCATGACGGCGAACATCCCGCCGGTCAGGAAGAAGGCGTTGGCGATGGAGCCGCGGGTGTAGATCAGGAAGATGACCGACAAGGTCACGCCGCTGAGCGCCGCGTAGAACAGGAAGGCCAGCCGCGCCGTGCCGACCTCCATCGTCTTGACCCAGCCGGACAGGAAGACGACCAGGCCGAGCTCGGCGATCATCAGCCCGTAGAAGAGGACCTTGTTCTGGACCAAGGCCATGATCATGCGCGGGTCGGAGGCCATGTACAGCGCGCACGCCCCGGTGACCGCGAGCCCCACGCTCATCCAGGCGTAGACCTTCTGGATGAAGGAGCGCGACTCGATCTCGGCGGCGGACATCAGGCCCGGGGGGGAATAGCTCATGGGAACGAGTGTAACAGTTTCTTGACTGGGTCTTGTGTATCCCGCGACGTCTGCTAAGCTTAGGTATGCGAAAACACGATTTTTCCGTCAAGCCGCGGATACTGGTCGCCGACGAGACGCACGACCTCGCCGACGTCTACGGGTTCCTCTTCACCGCGGCCGGCTACCGCGTCTCCCGGGCCTACGACGGCCTCACCGCGGCGGCGCTGGCGAAGGTCCTCAAGCCCGAGGTTGCGATCCTCAACCAGGACCTGCCGGGCCTGACCGGCCTCGCCCTCCTGAGGGAGCTGCGCGCGGCGGGCGCGAGGACGAAGGTGATCATCACCAGCGCGCGGGACGATTTCGCGCCGCTGGCCGCGCGCGCGCGGTCGGAGGGCGCGGAGTTCTGCGTGCGCCAGCCCTGCCCCGCCGAACGGCTCCTGAAGATGGTCTCGGCGCTGCGCGCTACATCTGCTCGGGGGCGCTGACGCCGAGCAGGTCCAGGCCTTCGCGGATCGCGTCCCGGACGCCCGCGATCAGCAGCAGGCGCGCCTTCCCCTGCTCGGGGTCCTCGGCGCCGACGACCGGGCACTTCTCGTAGAACGGGTGGAATAGGCCCGCCAGCTCCATCAGGTAGTTCGCCAGCGGATGCGGCGAGAGCAGCCGCTCGCTGTCGAGCAGCACCTCGGGGAACCAGGCGAGCTTGTTGAGCAGCGCGCGCTCCTCCGGGGCGAGCAGGAAGCGCGCGTTGGGCATGCCCAGCTGGGCCCCGGCCGGGTACAGGCCCGTCTCCGCCGCCTTGCGGAAGATCGAGCAGATGCGGGCGTGGACGTACTGCACGTAGAACACCGGATTCTCGCTCGACTGCTTCTTGGCGAGCTCGAGGTCGAAGTTCAGGTGGCTGTCGGGCGTGCGCAGCGCGAAGAAGAAGCGGCAGGCGTCCTTGCCGACCTCTTCGATTATCTCGCGAAGCGAGATGAAGGTGCCGGCGCGCTTGCTCATCTTCACCGCCGCCTGGCCGCGGAAGAGATGGATCAGCTGATGGACGATCGCGTGGTAGCTCTCGGGCGCCTTGCCGAGCGCGGCGATCGCGGCCCGCATGCGCGGGACGTAGCCGTGGTGGTCGGCGCCGAAGATGTCGATGACCCTCTCGAAGCCGCGGTCGTACTTGTCCTTGTGGTAGGCGATGTCGGGCAGGAAATAGGTCGGCTTGCCGGTGCTCTTGATCAGCACGCGGTCCTTGTCGTCGGTGGAGCCTTCCGCGCTCTGCGTGCCGAGCCAGACCGCGCCGTCCTTCTCGAACACCATCCCGCGGCCCTTGAGGAACTCGAGGGTCTTGGGCACGGCGCCGGAGGCGAACAGCTCGCTCTCCAGGTACCAGCGGTCGAAATGGGCGTCGAACACCTTCATGTCGTCCTTATGAGAGGCGAGCAAGGTGTCCATCGCGTAGCGGCCCCAGGCCTGGGCGTCCCAGGACGATTTGTCCGCCGGAGCGGCGGCGGCCAGATCGACCAGATAGTCGCCCTGATAGCCCTTCTCGGGGACCTGGGCGTCCTCGCCCTTCGACTGCCGGTAGCGGGCCATGATCGACTCGCCGAGCAGGATGACGCGGTCGCCGCCGTCGTTGACGTAATACTCGGCGCGGGCGTCGCGGCCGAGCCGCTTCATGATGCGGACGAGACTGTCCCCGAGCGTCGCTCCTCTTCCCGACGCCATGTGCAGGGGGCCGGTCGGGTTCGCGGACACGAACTCGACCAGCACCTTCGTCTTGGGCCCGCCGTCGTCTTCCCCGTACGTTTTCGGCGACAGCGTGATCGCCTTCAGGTTCGCGCACAACGCCGTCTGCTTGAGGACGACGTTGACGAAGCCGGGGGGCGCGGGCGCGGCGCTCTCCACCTCGGGGACCTTCGACAAGGCTTCGGCCAGGGACTTGGCCAACTCGATCGGGTTCTTCTTGGCGGCTTTGGCGGCGGCGAGCGGCCACGGCAAGGAGAGGTCGGCCTTCACGTGCGCCGGCGGGGCGTTGACGGGGAGGCTCCCGGGCAGCGGCACGCCCGACGCGTCCGCCCATTTGCGGGCCTCGTGGGCGAGCTTCTTGCGCAGCGCGGCGATGATCATCACGCGGCTCCGGGTACGACGCCGGACGCGGTCAGGCGGCGGAGGTTGTCCGCGTCGTGCGCCGCGGCGGTCGCCTCGGCGAACTCGAGCAGGCCCTGCTTGTAGAGGAAGGCGAGGTATTGGTCCATGGAGATCATCCCGAACTTGGCGCCGGCCTCGACCGCGCCGTAGATCTGGTGGGTCTTCGCCTCGCGGATGAGGTTGGCGATGCCGGTCGTCACCTTCATGAACTCGCGGGCGCAGACCTGGCCGCCCCCGCCCTTGCGCGGCAGGAGCTGCTGGCAGACGACGCCTTGAAGGACGGTCGACAGCTGGACGCGCACCTGCTGCTGCTGGTGGGCGGGGAACACGTCGATGATGCGGTCCACGGTCGTCGCCGCGTCGTGCGTGTGGAGCGTGGCGAAGCACAGGTGGCCGGTCTCGGCCGCGCTGATCGCGAGCTGGATCGTCTCCAGGTCGCGCAGCTCGCCGATGAGGATCACGTCCGGGTCCTGGCGCATCGAGTGGCGCAGGGCCTCGGCGAAGGACTTGGTCGTCGAGCCGACCTCGCGCTGGAGGATGACGGACTGCTTGTCCTCGTAGACGAACTCGATCGGGTCCTCGATCGTGAGCACCTTCTTGGGGTGCTTCAGGTTGATCTGCTCGATCATGCAGGCGAGCGTCGTGGACTTGCCCGAGCCCGTGGGGCCGGTGACCAGGACGAGGCCGCGCGGCAGGTCGATGAGGTTCGCGATCGCGGGCATGAGGCCGATCTCGGCCGGCGTCGGGATCTTGGCGGAGATGACGCGGAAGACCGCGGCGATGCCGTTCTTCTGGCGGAAGACGTTGAGCCGGAAGCGGGCGACTCCCGGAAGGGAGACCGAGCCGTCGAGCTCCCAGTTCTCCTCGAACTTCGCGCGCTGGGCCTCGGCGAGCACCGAGTAGATCATGCGCTCGCATTCCTCGGCCTTGAGCTCGGGAAGACCGGCGATGGGCTCGATGGCCCCCTGGCGGCGCACCATCGGGGGCTTGCCGACGACGAGGTGCAGGTCGCTGGCGCCGAGGCGCGCGGTCTGCGCGAGGACTTCCGTCAGTTCCGCCATGCCAGCTCCTTGGCGCCGTCGTGCAGCCGCTCGAGCGCGTACAGCTCCCGCGCCTCCTCGACCATCAGGTGAACGATGAGCCCGCCGAAATCGAGCACGCGCCACAGGTCGCTCTGCGGGCGGTTGCGGTGGTGGACGCGCAGGCCGGCCTTCTCGAGCTCCTCGGCGAGCTTGTCCTCCAGGGACTCGAGGTGCGGCCGGGACAGCGCGGTCGCGATGATCATGTAGTCGGACAGCGGGCTCGTCTTGCGGACGTCGAGGACGACGATGTTCGCGGCCTTGTTCTCGTTCATCGCGCGCGCGGCCGAGATGGTGACCGTCTTAAAAGCTTTGGGCATTGGACCTCGATTGAAGACGGCGGCGTAGCGCCTCGTCGGCGCGGAAATCGATGTTCTCGAGCGCCGAGGCGAGCAGGCGCGCGACGGCGGTCATGGTTCGGGCGGTCTCGGCGCGGCGCCCCTCGTCCGGGGCGGCGGCGGCGCGCAGGCGCAGGGTCGCCAGGAGCTTCTCCGGCGAGCGGAGCACGAGGACGAGGGTGCGCTCGTCGGTCCAGGCCTGGTCCGGCGCGGTCTTGGAGGGCAAAGCCGCCGCCTCGGGGCCGAAGGCCTCGGCGCCGGCGGCGCCCGCCGGGTCCATCTCCTCGTTGTAGGGGTTGTAGGCGTGGGCGCAGGCCGACCAGTCGCCGTCGAGGTGGGGCAGGACGCGGCCCAGGGCGCGCTCGAGCAGTTCGACGGCGCTCGCGGCGGGCTCGATGAGCAGGATCGACAGGTCGTACATCAGCGCGAGCTCCGCGGAGGTGCGGCGCAGGCGGCGCGACTGCACCTGCACGAGCTCGGCGAAGAAGCCCATCGCGTCCTGCGGGTTGGCGGACAGCCAGGCCTTCAGGTCGTCGCGCTTGAGGCGCAGCAGCTTCGCCTCTCCGACTGAGTATGCGCCGGCCGACCGCGCGACCGCGTCGAGCAGGGCCATCTCGCCGAAGCAGTCGCCCGTCCCGAGCGAGGCCAGGTCCTTCTGGCCGCCGCCGGACAGCCGCTTGGTCACGCGCACCCGGCCGGAGAGGACGAAATAGAGGCCGTCGCCGATCGTGCCCTCGGCGAAGACCTCCCCGCCGTCGGGGAACGAGAGCGGCTCCAGGTAGGCGGACAGCGCGCGCAGGCGCTCCTCGGGATACTGATCGAAGAGCTCCAGGGAACGGAGCAGGGCGACGCGGTCGGTTTCCGCCATCCTTACATCAGCGACGCGCCGGAGCGGCCCGTGATGCCGGCGAGCTGCTTGAACGTGTCCTGGTTGTTGGCGCGCTGGAGGGCCTCGTCGGGGGCGACGAGGCCGGTGCGCACCAGCTCGGCGAGAGACTTGTCCATCGGGATCATGCCGTGCTTGGCCCCGGTGTCGAGCGCGCCGTAGATCATGTGCGTCTTGCCCTCGCGGATCATGTTGGAGATCGCGGGCGTCATGATCATGATCTCGCGCGCGGCGACGCGGCCCTCGCCGTCCTTCTTCGCCACCAGCTGCTGGCAGACGACGGCCGCGAGCACGACGGCGAGCTGGACGCGGATCTGGGCCTGCTGGTGCGGCGGGAACACGTCGATGATGCGGTCGATCGTCGACGGGGCGTCCTGCGTGTGGAGCGTGCCGAAGCACAGGTGGCCCGTCTCGGCGGCGGTGATCGCGAGCTGCATCGTCTCGAGGTCGCGGAGCTCGCCGATGAGGATGACGTCGGGGTCCTGGCGCAGGGCCGACTTCAGCGCGGCGCCGAAGGACTTCGTGTTCTGGCCGATCTCGCGCTGGCGGAACACCGACTTTTTCGACTCATAGACGAACTCGATGGGGTCTTCCACCGTCAGGATGTTGTCGGAGTACTTGTTGTTGATCATCTCCATGATCACGGCCAGCGTCGTCGACTTCCCCGAGCCCGTGGGGCCGGTGACGAGCACGAGGCCGCGCGGGAGGTCGGCGAGGTCGGTGATGGACTTGGGCAGGCGCAGCTGCTCGGCGGTCGGGATCTTGGAGCTGATGACGCGCATGACGGCCTCGACGCCGTTCTTCTGCAGGAACACGTTGACGCGGAAGCGGGAGAGCCCGGTCACCGCGAAGGAGCAGTCGAGCTCCCAGGTCTCCTCGAACTTGGCGCGCTGCTCCTCGTACAAAATAGAGTAAATGAGGCGCTTGGACTCGTCGGCGGTGATCTTCGTGAAGCCCGGGATCTCGGCCATCTCGCCGTTGACGCGCATCAGCGGCGGCTTGCCGATGACGAGGTGGATGTCGCTGGAGCCCATCTGCACGGCGGTTTTCAGCACTTCGACGAGTTCCATGGTCTCTCCTAGTAACTGCAGTCTCCGCCGAGCTCGACGCTGGCATCGACCCCGCGCAGCGGGTCGATGCGGGTCGCCGCGATCGCCGTCGGACAGCCGAGCGCCGCGCGAACCCGCGCGGCGCGCTCAAAATCGCCGATCCGGTCATAGACGACCGTCCGAGAACGCGGACGCGGGGTCTGTCCCATGACCATCGCGTCCATCTCGCTTAATCTTAGAACTTTAGCCGCCTGAGCCGCCAGGCCCGGCACGTCGGTGCCGTTGAGCACCTCGACGACGACCGTCTTCTCCTCGTCGCGCGGCTCGAGCCGGGAGGCGAAGGCGCGGGCCAGGAAGCCGGGGGCGGCGGCGTCGTCCGGGAGCGAGGCGGGCTGCAGCCTCTCGAGCGGGACGCGGCGAAGCTCGAGGGTCAGGAGAAGGGCGTCGGCCGCGGCCTTGTCCCCCTTCAGGAGGCCGTCCAGGGCCCGGCGCGCCAGCGGCCACAGGGCGCGCGGCGAGCGCCCGCGGGCCTTGAGGGCGCGGGCGGCGGCGACGGCGGGCTCCTCCTCCTCGTCGCCGGGCGCGAGCTCCAGGCTCAGGCGGCCGGCCCCGTCCCACCGGACGGGCTCGAGCGACAGCTCGGAGAACCGGATCTGCGCCAGGTCCTCGACGGCGCGCGCCGCCGCCGCCGCGTCGCCGGTGGCGCGCAGCGCGTCCAGGTAGGCGCGGGCGGCGGTGAGCTTGCCCTGCAGCCGGGTCGCTTCCGGCACGTGGATCAGCACGAGCACGCCGCGGACGGGGTGGAAGACCCCGAGATGCAGGGCCGGCGGGGAGGTCCGCCCCGGCTCGCGGACGGCGAGCCAGAACGGCCAGGGGGCGTCGGCCCGGAGCCGCGCGGCGAAGGGCGAGCGGCTCTCGACCGCCGCGACGCCGAGGACGGCGGCGAGCAGGACGAGGGCGAGGGCTCTCTGGGCGTTCAGGGCAGCGCGAGGGAGTTCCATAGGTCGACGGTGAGCGGGTGGAGCCAGGCTTCGCGCGAGACGGCGTGGGCGATCTTCTCCGCGATGCAGCGCTTGAGGGCCGCGTCGAGGTCGTCGAAGGCGAGGGACCGGGTCGCGGCCGAGGTCGCGTGGGTGCGGTCGATCGCACAGGCGTCGGCGACGTAGAGGATCTTGTCGAGAAGGCCCAGGCGGCGGTCGCCGAGGGTGTGGCGGCGAATGGCGTTCAGGGTCTCGGGGTCGGTCACGCCGAATTCGCGCCGCGCCAAGTCGGCCGAAACGTAAGCGTGCAATAGCATCGGTGCCAGGTCAAGGATGATGGCCCGTTCAGGGACCGCCAGACGCCGTTGGCGCGCGTAGCGCGCCAATTCGTGCGGGGGATATCTCCGTCCGGCGTCGTGGAGGAGTCCGGCCGATCGAGCTTTGACGGGGTCGGCTCCCCAGCGCCGGGCCAGGGCTTCGGCCAAGGAGGCGACGTTGAGGGTGTGGGCGTAACGGCTGGGGGACAGGGTCGTTCTGAGTCGAGTCGCCATCCTTTTGCCGTACAAATTCCGTTTCTCGATGTACGATCGGACGGCGGGGAGGAGATCCTGCGAGCAGTCCTGGTCGAGGGCCAGACGGGAGCGGATCTCCGACGAAGAAATGGAGGGGAACCTTCCAGGGACCTGACGGAAGTGCGCGGGAGGACGGTCCTCGGCGCCGGGTCGGGCGCCGTACCACCACGTCGCCAACGACTTCAGGCGGGAGGGGTTTTTCCACCTAGGGAAAGAAGCGGCGGAGTCCTGGCCGCAGAGGAAATGGAGCTCGGCGTCTTTGAGCGCGCCGAGCGTCTCGACGGTGAAGACCTGACGGCGCGCGCGCGCTTCGCGCGCGTCGATACGGCAGACGCGGCGATATTTCAACGGCAGCGGATCGAGGATGCCCAGACGGGCCATGACGAGACGGTCTTTGGAGCTTGCCTGCGGCGCGTCCTTCAAAGGAGCCTTGAAGGCGGGAACGACGACGATCCGATCCGGATTTATTTTTTTCGCGGCGGCGAGAAGGAGCGCGGCATGGCCGAGATGCGGAGGATCGAAGCTGCCGCCGTAGACGAGGACTCTCATGGGAACCGTCATTCTACCGTCCTCGGAGCGGCTTGACAATGAGCGCGTGTAAACGGGATGATGATTCATGGCTGATGTCCGACCTTTTCGAGGAGTTCGTTATTCCGCCCCTTCGCTGGACTCCGCGCTGTGTCCTCCGTACGATGTGATAGGACCGGAGCTTGCCGCCGCTTTGCGGCGGCGTACGGCGAATGCCGTACATCTGGAATTGCCGCAGGGTGAGCCGCCCGCGAAGTACGGCCGGGCGGCGGCTCTTTGGCGCCGGTGGACCGTGGATGGGACCCTCTCCAGGGACCCGAAGGCCGCGTTCTACGCCATCGAAGAGCGCTACGCGCTCAACGGCCGGAAATATACGCGGCGAGGGATCCTTGCCGCCCTTGGCGCGACCCCGAAAGCCGCGAAGGCGATCATCCCGCACGAGCGCACCTTGGCCAAACCGAAGGTCGATCGTCTTAAGATGCTCGACGCCGTCGGCGTCAACATCTCCCCGATCTTCGGCGTCTTCGCCGATCCCTCCGGCGCCGCGCGCCGGTCGATCCGCGCCGGCATGAAGGGCCGCCCCGACGCGGCGGGCCGCTCGCACGCGGGCGTCGACTACAAGCTGTGGGTCGTCGACGAGCCGAAGATCGTTTCCGCGATCCGCAAGGCGCTGGCGCCGCGCCCCATCCTCATCGCCGACGGCCATCATCGCTACTCCGTGAGCCGCGACCACCACGCGAGGACGAGGGGCCCGGGCACCGACGCGGTGCTGACCTACCTGGTGCCCGACGAGGACGCGGGGCTGGTCGTCCTGCCCACCCACCGGATCGCCAAGAAGAGCCTGCTCGAGCGCGCCGCCGCCCTCTCTTCCCTTAAAAGAGCCCGGAACTTGAAGGAGCTCGAGAAGCTCGTCGCCGCGTCCCGGAACCCGTACGCGTTCGGCCTCGTCGAGGACGGCTTCCATTTCGGCGAGCCGAAGCCGTACGGCTGCCGCAGCGGACTCGCGGTCGAGTGGCTCGGCTCCCGGCTCCTCGCGGGCGTCAAGCCCGACGAGATGAGCTACACCCCCGACGCCGCGCTCGCCGCCAAGAAGGCGAAGGCGATCGGCGGCGCCGCGGTGCTCGTCAAGCCGTTCTCCGTGGCGCAGGTGCGGCGCGCCGCCAAGGCCGTCGGCCTCCTGCCCCAGAAATCCACCTACTTCTTCCCGAAGATCGCGACCGGCCTCGCCTTCCGTCCGCTGGACGCCGAATGAAGTTCTCCGTCATCGTCGCGGCCTACAACGAGGGCCCGCAGATCGGCTCCTCGCTCAAGCGCCTGCGCCAGATCTCCCACACCAGCCCGATGGAGGTCATCGTCGTCGACGGCGGCTCCGACGACGGCACGGTGGCCGCCGCGCGCGAGTGGGCCGACGAGGTCCTCGAGCTCGACAAGCCGAACCGCGGCGCGCAGTGGCACGCGGGCGCGGAGAAGGCGACGGGCGACCTGCTCTTCTTCCTGCGCGCCGACGCCCAGCCGCCGGGGAGTTGGCAGCAGGCGCTCGAGCATTTCTGGCTGGCCACTCCGACGGGCGGCCTGGCCGCCACGGCGTTCTCCGTCTCCTACGGGGCGGGGATGGGCCTCTCCCTCCTGTCGATGTGGTCCAACGCGCGCGTGCGCTCGGGCCTGGCCTCCTCCGACCACGGCCTGTGCACGACGCCGGAGATCTATAAGGCCGTCGGCGGCTTCCCCGCGTTCCCGGTCCTCGAGGACCTGGAGTTCTCCCGGCGCCTGGCCGCGCGCGGCCGCATCGCGCTGCTGCCCGAGCGCCTGCGCCCCGCCGCCCGCCACGTCCACTCGATCGGGCCGCTCGCCTACATCGCCCGCCGGGTCTGGCTCGAGACGCGCTACAAGATGGGCGACACCCCCGAGGAGCTCTTCGCCGCCGCGCCGAACCTCTAGACGCTACTCGGCGAGAAGCAGCGGCACCGTCGGGGGCGGAGCGTCCGCCGGGAGCCGGTCGAAGAACTCCGAGATCAGGCGGGCGATCTCGTCGCAGTCCATCGTCGAGCAGACGCCGACGCGCATGACCTTGTTGTGCGGCAGGCCCTGCGAATACCAGACCGTGATGCGGCGCATGTTCAGCGCGGCCTGCCGGTCGCCGAGGAGCCGACGCTGGAGCGCGAAATGCTTGAGCAAGGTCTCCTTCCTTTCCGGCACGCCCGGCACGTAGGCCGACTCCCGGCGGCCGTTCATCACGTCGTCGAGGTTGCGGTAGATCCAGGGGTTGCCGATGCCGCCGCGGCCGATCATGATGCCGTCGCAGCCGGAGACCTCCAGCAGGCGCCGGGCGTCCTCGGGCGTCAGCACGTCGCCGTTGCCGATGACGGGGATCTTCACGGCGCGCTTGACCTTGCCGATGGCCTCCCAGTCCGACTTGCCGGCGTAGCCCTGGGCCTGGGTGCGGCCGTGGACGGTGACGGCGCAGAGGCCGGCGCCCTCGGCGCGCTTGGCGAGCTCGACGGCCTCGTCGCCGGAGGGGTCCTTGAAGCCCTTGCGGGTCTTCATCGTGACCGGGATCTTGACCGCGCCGCGCACGGCGCGGAACACCTTTTCGGCGCCGGCCGGGTTCGTCAGCAGCGCGGAGCCCTCGCCGTTGCCGACGACCTTCTTGACCGGGCAGCCGAGGTTCATGTCGATGAGGTCGAAGCCCATCTCCTCGAGTATCGACGCGGCTTCGGCCATCATCCCCGGATCGCAGCCGAGAAGCTGCGCGCCGAGCGGCTTGTCCTCGGGCGTGGTGTCGAGCATGCGCCGCGTCTTGGCGTTCTCGCGCGTCAGCGACTGGGCCGAGACCATCTCCAGGTAGCAGAAGCCCAGCCCCTTCTCGCGCGCGATCAGCCGGAACGGGAGGTCGGAGCAGGCGGCGAGGGGGGATTGGATGATATTCGAGGCGAGCTCGAGGCCGCCTATCCGCAAGGACATGAGGAGATTTTAGCACTTCCCCGTCGAGGGAAACGGTTCATCCGTCGTCCATGCGGAGTTATTCATTCCGTTACCCGGGGAAAAACCGTGAAAAGCCCGGTCTAAGCTATAATCAACGGAATGGCCAAACCCAAAGTCCTCGTCACGCGCCGCGTCCCCCGCGAGTGCCTCGACCTCCTGAGGAAGCATTTCGACGTCGAGCACTACGACCATGGGACGGCGATCCCGCGCGGGCGCCTGCTCAAGAGCGTGAGGGACAAGGACGGCCTGCTGTGCCTGCTCACCGACCGGATCGACGCGGAGCTGCTCGCGGCCGGGCCGAAGCTGAGGGCGGTGTCGACGTTCTCCGTCGGCTACGACCACATCGACGTGCCCGCCTGCAAGGCCCGCGGCGTCGCCGTGACCAACACTCCCGGCGTGCTGACCGAGTCCACGGCGGACTTCACCTGGGCGCTCCTGATGGCCGCGGCGCGCCGCGTCGTCGAGGGCGACGCCTGCGTGCGCGGCGGCCGGTTCAAGGGCTGGGACCCGCTGATGCTCCTCGGTACCGACGTGTTCGGCAAGACCTTGGGCGTGATCGGCTTCGGGCGCATCGGGCAGGCCGTGGCCAAGCGGGCGGGGGGCTTCTCCATGCGCGTGCTCTACTACGACACGCGCCGCGCCGCGCCGGAGGCGGAGAAGGCGCTCGGCGCGAAGTTCGTCCCGATCAAGGAGCTGCTGCGCGAGTCCGATTTCGTCTCGGTCCACACCGTCCTCGACGAGAGCACGCGGCATCTCCTCGACGATAAGGCGTTCCGCCTGATGAAGAGGTCCGCGTACCTCATCAACGCGGCCCGCGGCCCGATCGTCGACGAGGATGCGCTGGTGCGCGCGCTGAAGTCGGGCCGGATCCGCGGCGCGGGGCTCGACGTGTACGAACGGGAGCCGAAGACGGCGCCCGGCCTCGCGTCCTGCCGGAACGCGGTGCTGGCGCCGCACCTGGCCTCGGCGACGCTCGAGACCCGCAAGAAGATGGGCGTGATGGCCGCGTCGGGCCTCGTCGACGCCCTTGTCTGCAAGGCCCGCTCGCCGTACGCCGTCGATTAGGCTCTAAGGGGCGTTCAGGAAGCGCAGCATGGCCGCGATCGCGGCCTCGACCCGGGTCAGGACGAACAAGGTGATCTCGTCGCGCATCCCGGCCTCGCCCCGCGTGACCGTGAGGAACTCGGCGAGGTTGCGCCGCGCGCGGCGGACGATGTACGCGCGGCGCCGCTCGGTCCGGGGGGCGCGGTCGAGCAGCTCCTTGAGCGAGTCGAGCTCCAGCCGGCTGCCGGCCTCGGCGACCAGGGCCTGCCACGGCTTGCCCCGGCGCTCGGGGGGAAGGGCCTCGGTCTCGAAGAGCGTCCTGATCGCCGCCTGGGACAGGACCTGCTTGACCGCCTCGCGGCGGGCCGCCGGCTCGGCGCCGGGCTCGAGGTTGAACGAGAGGTCGGCGTAATCGCCGGGCGCCAGGAGCTTCTCGAAGGTCTCCTTGTGGTCCAGCAGCGCGCCCGGCTTGAGGAAGGAGTCGCGCATATCCGCGTAGAGGCGGGCGCAGGCTTCCTCGTAGAGGGTCCGCTTGTACTCGCGCAGCGGCCCCGCGCACTCCTGCAGCTTGCGGCGCAGGTAGCTCCAGGGGTCGGTCTCGTAATGGCGCACGGCTTGGGGGAAGCTGGCGGCCTCTCCCAGGCGGGCGAGGAGGGGCAGCGCGGTGGCGGTCACGGCTTCCTCTCGACCCGGTCCGGCAGGCCGTGGAGGAAGTACTCGGCCGGGAAGCGGCCTCCGGGCGCCGACTCGTCCCAGGCCCCGTAGGCGTACACGTTCGGGCGCCCGTCCTCCCAGGGGTCGAAGGCGAGGCAGACCGCGGGCGAGTCCGACGGGGAGCAGACGACGGCGGCGGTGTGGTACGGCCGGGTCGCGCGGCGCTCGTCCCGGGCGCCCCAATGCTCGAGGTCCATGGCCGTCAACTCCGACCAGATCAGGTCCGACCAGTCCCGGCACAGGCCTTTCTCCCGCTTGTTCTTGGAGACGAGGCGGGAGAGCTCGTCCCGCTTGGCCTCGAGGGCGGAGCGCAGGCGCTTGTCCTTGTAGGGGTCGTCCCCGGCGAGGGCGGCCAGCGACTCCTGGAGGCCGGCGATCTCCTTCTTGCGCAGCGCGATCATGCCTTCCACGAGGCGGGCGGGCTGGAAGGGCTCGTCGACGTCCTCGATGACGGCCTCGCTCAGCACCCCCGTGCGCCAGCCCGCCTCGAGCTTGCGGGCGACGACGTCCCGGTAGCGGCGGTACATCTTCTTGAGCTCCACGCGCGCCTCGGCCGGCAGGGCGTCCACCAGCTCCCGGGCCTGCTGGGCGCGCAGGCCGGCCTCCGCGTCCTGGGCAGGGGCGGGGGAGGCGAGCAGCAGGGCCAAAGCGAAGGGGAGCACGACGACAGGATAGTCGTCCCCGCGGGCGGCGTCAAGGCCTTGGACGCCCCGTCGATAAAGTGTAGAATCCTTGTTATGGTTATCACCGACTCCTACAACGACTGGCAGCTCCCTCCCCGGCTCTCCCGCCTCAAGGACCTGGCGTACAACCTCTGGTGGAGCTGGCACCCCGAAGCCCGCGCCCTGTTCAAAGAGATCGACCTCACTCTTTGGGCGGAGACGCACCATAACCCCGTCTCCCTGATGCGCAGCGTCCCCCCGACCCGCTTGGAGCAGCTGGCGGCTGATCCCGGGTTCCTGTCCCGCCTCGACGCGGTCATCGCCGCCTTCGACCGCTACATGACCACGGACCAGACCTGGTTCGCCAAGAACCACCCCGAGATGAAGGGCAAGAACATCGGCTATTTCTCGGCCGAGTTCGGCGTCCACAACTCGCTGAAGATCTACTCCGGCGGCCTCGGCATCCTCGCCGGCGACCACTGCAAGTCCGCCTCGGACCTGGGCGTGCCCCTCGTCGGCGTCGGCTTCATGTACCCCGAAGGCTACGTCGTCCAGAAGATGTCCTCCGACGGCTGGCAGCAGAACGTGTATGAGTCGGTCAACTGGGACGTCTCCCCGGTCCGCCCCGTGTTCGGCCCCTCGGGCGGGCGCATGCTGCTCGATATTCCCCTTGGCCGCGGGACCATCAAGGTCGCCGTGTGGAAGGTGCAGGTCGGCCGCGTGCCCCTGTTCCTGATGGACACCAACGTCGACGGCAACTCGCCGCTCGACCGCGAGATCTCCGGCCGCCTGTACGGCGGCGACCGGACGATGCGCCTGCGCCAGGAGATCATCCTGGGCATCGGCGGCGTGCGCGTGCTGCGCGCGCTCGGCGTGCACCCGGCGGTGTTCCACGCCAACGAGGGCCATTCCTCTTTCTTGTTCCTCGAGCTCGCCCGGGAGAAGGTCGCCGGCGGGACCTCCCTCGACGAGGCCCTGCGCCAGGTCGGCGAGAACGCCGTGTTCACGACGCACACCCCCGTCGAGGCCGGCCACGACGTGTTCGCCGAGGAGATGATCGCGGAGTACTTCTCGTCGTATTGGCCCCAGCTCGGCGTGGACCGCGAGCGCTTCATGGACTTCGCGCGCGTCCCCGGCCACACCGGCTGGAACATGACCGCGCTGTCGCTGAAGATCGCGGGACGGCGCAACGCCGTCAGCCGCCGCCACGGACAGGTCTCCCGCGAGATGTGGAAGATCCTGTGGCCCTCCCTGCCGGAGAACGAGGTCCCGATCGCGCACGTCACCAACGGCGTGCACCTGCCGACCTGGGTCAACCAGGAGCTCGGCGAGCTCTACGACCGCTACCTCGGAGCCGACTGGCGCGTGCGCCAGGACGACCAGGCGGTCTGGTCCAAGGTCGCGTCGATCCCCGACGAGGTGCTCTGGCTCCAGCACAACCGCAACAAGAGCGCTCTGCTGCAGTTGGCCCGCGCGAGGGCGCGAGCCCGCTGGATGAAGGAGAAGCACGACCCGGCCCAGGTGCTGGCCAGCGGCGCGCTGCTCGACCATCCCGCGCTCGTCATCGGCTTCGCCCGGCGCTTCGCGAGCTATAAGCGCGCGACCTTGATCCTGAGCGACCTGCCGCGCCTCAAGAAGATGCTGTTCGACCCGTGGCGTCCCGTCCAGCTCGTGTTCGCCGGCAAGGCTCACCCGGCCGACGACGGCGGCAAGGCGCTGATCCAGCAGGTCTATCAACTGGCCAAGAACCCCGAGTTCGGCGGCCGCATCGCCTTCATCGAGGACTACGACATGCACGTCGCCCGCTACCTGGTCCAGGGCGTCGACATGTGGCTCAACAACCCGCTGGCGCCCCTCGAGGCCTGCGGCACCTCCGGAGAGAAGGCCGGGGCCAACGGCGTGCCCAACTTCTCGGTGCTCGACGGCTGGTGGGAAGAGGGCTTCAACAACGGCAACGGCTGGCCCATCGGCCAGGCCGGCGGCCGCGGCGCCGGGCCCGAGGCCGACAAGGCCGACGCCGAGGACATCTACCGCACGCTCGAGGAGAAGATCGTGCCCCTGTACTATGACCGCGACGAGCACGGCATCCCCCGCGGCTGGGTCAAGGTCATGAAGGAGTCCATCCGCTCGGTCGCCTCCGAGTACGGGGCCGACCGCATGGTCAAGGATTACTGCAACATGCTGTACGCCCCGAAGCGGGAGGCCGTCGGCTCTCATTGAGCGTACCCATGGGCGTCGATCTCGACAAGCTCAACCCTGAGCAAAGGGCCGGGGCGACGCACCTGGACGGCGCCTTGCTCGTGCTCGCCGGCGCGGGCACGGGCAAGACCCGCGTCATCACCTACCGCATCGCGCGCCTGATCGAGACGGGCACGCCCCCGGACCGCATCCTCGCCGTCACCTTCACGAACAAGGCGGCCGGCGAGATGCGCAAGCGCCTCGAGGAGCTGGCGCCCGGCAAGGGCGCGCTCGTCTGGGCCTTCACCTTCCACTCCTTCTGCGCGAAGCTGGTGCGCATGCATCACCAGGAGCTGGGACTGCCGCGTCACTTCACGATCTACGACCAGGGCGACCAGAAGAAGCTCGTGACCGAGTCGATGAAGGAGCTCGGCCTCGAGGACCAGAAGTCGAAGGCGGGCCTGTTCGTCAACATCATCTCGCGCGCCAAGGACGACCTGCTCGACGCGGGCTCCTACGAGATCCACGCGATGTCCTCGATCGATCAGAGTCGGCAGACGGCGGCGAAGATCTACAAGGTCTACGAGAACAAGCTCAGCAAGGCGGGGGCGCTCGACTTCGGCGACCTGCTGCTCAAGACCTGCCAGCTGCTGCGCGACCACCCCGAGGTCCGGGCCAAGTGGCAGGAGCACTTCACTCATCTTCTGGTCGACGAGTACCAGGACACCAACCACGCCCAGTACATCCTCACCAAAACCCTCGCGGCGAAGCACAAGAACGTCTGCGTCGTCGGCGACGACGACCAGTCCATCTACTCCTGGCGCGGCGCCAACATCCGGAACATCCTCGAGTTCGAGCGGGATTTCCCGAACACGATGGTCGTCACGCTCGAGCAGAACTACCGATCGACGAGCCGCATCCTGGACGCCGCAGCGCTCGTCATCCACCATAATAAAACGCGCAAGCCGAAGAAACTGTGGACGCAGGCGCCTGCCGGCGACGAGGTCCGCGTGCAGGAGCTGCCCAACGAGCACGAGGAGGCGACCTACGTCGTGCGCCGGATCCAGGACGAGGTCTCGGCGGGGCGCTCTCTCAAGGAAGTCGCCGTGTTCTACCGCACGAACGCCCAGTCGCGCTCCTTCGAGGAGGCGATGCGCCGCGCGCGCATGCCCTACAAGATCGTCGGCGCGATGCGCTTCTACGAGCGCAAGGAGATCAAGGACGCGATGGCCTACGCGCGCATCGTGGTCAACAAGCGCGATTCGGTGTCCCTCGACCGGGTCGTCAACTGCCCGCCGCGCGGCCTCGGCGCGAAGAGCCTCGAGCTCGCCGAGAACTACGCCGCCGCGCACAATCTCTCTCTCTGGGACGCATTCTGGGCTCACGGCCAGATCGACGGCCTCGGCGCGAAGGCCCACTCCGCCTTCAGCGACTTCACGCAGACCCTCGAGAAGCTGCGCGAGACGACGGAGAAGCTGCCCGCCGGCGGCGCCATGGCGCTCATCTTCGAGGCGACCGGCTACTGGGCCTGGATCGAGTCCGAGATGGACACCGACCCCGAGGCCGCGGGGCGCCTGGCCAACCTCCAGGAGCTCCTCAACGCCGTCAAGGAGTACGACGACAAGGAGAAGCAGGCCGGCCGGACCAGCACCTTGGCCACCTACCTCGAGGAGGTCGCCCTGCAGACCGGCCTCGACGACTACGACGAGAACACGCCCGCGGTGACCTTGATGACGATCCACCTCGCCAAGGGGCTCGAGTACCCCGTCGTGTTCCTGACCGGGCTCGAGGAGGGGCTGTTCCCGATCGGTGGCGGCAACGCGACCCCGGAAGACCTGGAAGAAGAGCGCCGGCTGTGCTACGTCGGCATCACTCGGGCGCGCGAGCGCCTGTACATGACCTACGCCGCCACGCGCCGCCTGTTCGGCCAGGTCTACGCGAGCCTGCCCTCGCGCTTCATCATCGAGGCGAAATTGTTCGGTTCGGCGGCCCGCGAAGCAGCCCCCGGGGGCGCTCCGGCGTTTGTCCGTCCCGCTGCGGCGGCGCCGACGTCCGCGCGCGCCGCCGGCTTCAAGAACGGCCAGCGCGTGAAGCACCCGCAGTTCGGGCGCGGGATCGTCGCCGAGATCTCCGGCGCCGGCGACACGATGAAGGTGACCGTGCGATTCGACGACGGACGCGTGGCCAAGCTGCTCACCCGCTACGCGCCTCTGGAGCCCGCTTAAATGAGCGTGTCCGACGACGAAGTGAGGAAGATCGCCAAGCTCGCGCGCCTGCGCCTGACCGACGCCGAAGTCGCGCTGTACGGCGGCCAGCTGTCGAAGATCCTCGACTCGATGGCGGAGCTCTCCAAGGCCGACACCGGCGGCGTGGCGCCCACGACCTCGGTCCTCGGCGCCGTCAACGTGATGCGCGACGACGCGCCGTCGCCGTTCGAGGACACGGAGACGCTTCTCGCCAACGCGCCGGAGCGCGACGGCCCCTACTTCAAGGTGCGGAAGGTGATCGAATGAAGGCCCTGCTGGCGGCCGTCATCCTCGTCGTCCCCGGTCTCGTTTCGGCCGCCTCGCCCGACGCGAAGGCCAAGCGCGCCCTGTCGGCGGCCAACCGCCTTTACCACAAGCTCGACCTCGCCGAGGCCTCCGCGCGCTTCGACGAGACGCTCGAGTCCGTGCCGGGCTGGAAGACGGCGGCGGGCTTCCGCGCCTCGTGCCGCTGGACGCTCGGCGACCTCTCCGGGGCGGCCGAGGACGCCAAGCTCGCGGCGAAGCTCAAGCCCAACGACGCGCAGTCCCACGCCGCGCGCGGCAAGGCCCGGCTCGTGCTCAAGGACTACGCCGGCGCGCTGTCCGACTTCCGCGCCTCTTCCGCCGCCGACGGCCGCTCGGTCGAGGGCCCGCTCGGCGAGGGCAGCACTTTGTCGGCACTCGGCAAGTCCCGCGAGGCCCTGGCCGCCCTCAACGCCGCGCTCAAGCGCGACCCCGGCTCCGCGGCCGCCCTGCTGATGCGCGGCTCCGTCAAGGACCGCCTGCGCGATTACCGCGGCGCCGCCGACGACTACGGCGCCATCCTCGAGATCAACCCGAGGTTCGCCTGGGCCCGCTACTACCGGGGCAAGGCCCTGCGCGAGCTCAAGGATTACCGCGGCGCCGACGCCGAATTCTCCGCGTTCCTCGAGACGAACGAGGAGCACGAGGATTCCTTCTACCTGCGCTCGAACGTGCGCTTTCTCCTCGGCGACTACCGCGGCGCCGTCGCCGACCTGACCAAGGTGATCGCCCTCAACCCGCGCAAAGGCCTCGCCTACTCCAACCGCGGCCAGACCCGCGCCTTGCTCGGCGACAAGCCCGGCGCCGTCGCCGACCTGCGCAAGGCCCTCGAGCTCGACCCGCAGCGCCGCGACAAGATCACCGCCGCCATCGCCGCCATCGAATCCGACGCCGCGCCCGAACCCGAGCCCGAGCCTGAGCCCGCGGCCCCCGCTCCGGAGAAGGCCGCGCCTCGCCGTCCCCGGGCCGAGGACCGCGACGCCCCGTCCTTCGGCGACGACGGCCCCGCCGTGAGCATCGAGAAGTCGGGCAAGGATGTCGCGCCCAAAAGGATCAAGGCGCCGGAGTCCGACCTCGACGATCTTCCTGCCGCCAAGCCGGAAAAGGCCGACCCGCCGCCCGCCCGCCGCCCGCGCAAAGGGACGGCCGAAGAGCGTCACAACGGCGAAGAAGAGTCGTTGTTCATCGATAAGTAATCGAAAAAATGGATATCACTGAAAAAACAGCCGCCCAGATCTCCGACGCCGTCCGCGGCGGGGAGGTCTCGGCCGAGGCCGTCGCCGCCGCGCACTTCGAGCGCATCTCCAAGCTCGACGGCTCGATCAAGGCGTTCCTCGCGGTGACGAAGGACCGGGCGCTCGAGCAGGCGCGCGCCGTCGACCTGAAGCGCAAGAAGGGGGAGAAGCTCGGCGTCCTGGCGGGAGTCCCCGTGGCGTTGAAGGACAACATCCAGCTCAAGGGCGTCGAGACCACGTGCGCATCGAAGATATTGAAGGGTCACATCGCCGCTTACGACGCGACGGTCACCGAACGGCTGCTGCACGCGGACGCGGTGATCGTCGGTAAGACGAATCTCGACGAGTTCGCCATGGGCTCGTCCACCGAGAACTCGGCCTTCCAGAAGACCGCGAACCCGTGGGATCACGCCTGCGTCCCCGGCGGCTCCTCGGGCGGGTCCGCGGCGGCCGCGGCGGCGCGGATGTGCGCCTTCTCGCTGGGCTCCGACACCGGCGGCTCGATCCGTCAGCCCGCGGCGTTCTGCGGCGTCGTGGGGCTCAAGCCCACCTACGGCCTCGTCTCGCGCTTCGGCCTCGTCGCCTTCGCCTCCTCCCTCGATCAGATCGGCCCCTTCGCCCGCACCGTCGGCGACGCGGAGCTCGCGCTGTCCGTGATCGGCGGCCACGACCCGAAGGACACGACCTCCGCGCCCAACGCGCCCGCCGCGCCGTCGCCCGCGCCCAAGGACCTGAAGGGCCTTCGCGTCGGCCTGCCCAAGGAGTACCTCATCGAGGGCCTCGACCCCGAGATCGAGAAGTCGGTGCGCGCCGCCGTCGCTGCGCTGGAGTCCCTCGGCGCCGAGATCAAGGAGGTCAGCCTTCCGCACACGAAGTACGCGGTCGCGGCCTACTACATCATCGCCCCGTCCGAGGCGTCCTCGAACCTCGCGCGCTTCGACGGCATCCGCTACGGCTTCATCGACAAGGGCGCGACCAGCTTGCAGGAGGTCTACGAGATGACCCGCGGCGCCGGCTTCGGCTCCGAGGTCAAGCGCCGCATCATGCTCGGCACCTACGCGCTCTCCTCCGGCTACTACGACGCCTACTACGCGAAGGCCCAGAAGGTGCGCACCTTGATGGCCAACGATTTCAAGGAGGCGTTCAAGCAGGTGGACCTCATCGCCGGTCCCACGACGCCGACGCCGCCCTTCCGCTTCGGCGAGAAGACGAACGACCCGATCGCGATGTACCTGTCGGACATCTTCACCATCCCGTCGAACATGGCCGGCAACGCCAGCGTCTCGGTCCCGTGCGGGCTCTCGTCGAAAGGCCTGCCGATCGGGCTCCAGCTCATCGGCGACGTTTTCCAGGAAAAGAAGCTTCTCTCCGCGGCGAAGGCCCTCGAGGCCGTCAAGCCGTTCGCGGTTTTGAAGGGATGAAGGAAGCCAAGGAGTACGCGGCCGGCGGGATCGTCGAGAGGAACGGGAAGGTCCTGCTCGTGAAGGTGGCCAATCTCGAGGGGAAGGTCGTGTGGACCTTCCCGAAAGGCCATCTCGAGAAGAAGGAGACTCCGCTCAAGGCCGCCTTGCGCGAGGTCGAGGAAGAGACGGGCTGGAAGTGCCGCAGCGTCGGGCCGCTGGCCCTCGTCCGCTATCGCTTCAACCGCAACGGGCGTCCCGTGGCGAAGAAGGTGCGCTGGTACCGGATGGAGCCGGTCGAGAAGACCGGGCGTCCGGACGAAGTCGAGATCATGAAGACGAAGTGGGTTTCGCCCGCCAAAGCGGCCAAAATCCTCTCGTACCCGAGTGATTTGAAGATCCTGAAGAAGCGCTCCAGCCGGCCGTGAAAAGAGCCAGGGCGGCGCTCGCGCTTCTTCTTGCTGTCGCCATCCCCGTTCGTGCCGAGACCACGACCGACCCTCTTTGGTACCTGCTCTCGACTTATGTGTTGGCCCCGGACGCTCGGGCCGTCGAGGCCCCGAACGACGGCCCCGCCGACGAAAAGGGATTGGCCGCCCTCCAGGCCGACCTTTCGGTTTTGACCGACGGCTTCGAGGGATTCCGCAACGAGGCGCAGGTCAAGGAAGCGCTTGAGCGGCTCAAGCCGCGAATGTCTCCCGAACTCAGGCCGTTCTTCGAGAACCGCGGCTCGAGCCTCGACGTGATCTATCGCACGCTCGCCGTTACCGACTACACCTGGGCCCAACGCTTTCCCGAACCGCCCTGCGATCCTCTCGCCGCCCGCCGCAAACTCCTGGCCGCCCGCGACGGCCTATTCCAAAACGAGAAAGGCGAAGCGTCGCCGTGGCTCGTGGCGCTGCTCGGTCCCCAAGCGGAGGGGAAATCCGCGGAACAGGCCCTCGATCAGGCCTCGTCCCAGGCGAAGTTGACCGGCGCTGATTACGAGAAGCTTCGCGCCAGGGTCCGGAAGCTGACCATGGCGCTCGCCTCCGACAAAGCCGTCGGCGCCGCCCGCTCCAAGCTCTACTGCTCCCGTGCCGCGGCCTTTGAGGGCCTCGCCGCCGCTCACCGCGCGAAGGACGCGACGCTCATCTCGGCGGGCCGTGCCGTCTCCCATAATCCGGAGGAATCCGTGTTCGTCGTCGTGTGGAAGGATCAGCGCGCCGCCGCCACCCTATTAAGGACGAAGAGCGGCGCAGTGCTCGTCACTGACGCCGCCGTCGTCGCCGACACCGACCATCCCTATCTTTTCGCCTATGCGGGGAACGCGAAGCCGCTATCCCTTACGGCAACGGTCGTTCGCCGCCATCCCGAGCTCGGCGTGGCCGTGCTCTCCTATGCCGAGGACCTTGCCCGGCCCGCGCTCGCCCTATCGGGCGAGACTCCCGCGAAAGACGATCTTGTCGCCGCCGTCGGGCACACCTCGGTCTCGGGTCTGTGGACGAAGACCTCCGGTCTCGTGACCAAGATCGGGGAAGCGAGTTTCCAGACCGACGCCGCCATTTCGCCCGAGTTGAGCGGCGGCCCCGTTCTCAACGAGGCGGGGGAGGTCGCGGGCCTTCTCGTGCAGCGACCCGCCGATACGGAAGAAGGCCGCTGGCCCGTCGCCATCCCGGCGCCCATCCTCGTCCGCTGGCTCGATGATCCCGCGTCCTCGTTATCATCGGCCACGACTCCCGAAGTCATCGAGGACGCCGGTACCGCCGCCATCCTGACCCGCGCGCTCTCCAGCCCTCTGACCGAGGCCGGACTTGGCGCGTGGAATATCCCGAACCTTCCGCCTCCACCGTCGGTGCCCAGGGGCGTGTGCGTGCAAAATTGCGGCGGGGGGAGTTCTTCGGGGTCGTCCTATTCAGGGAGTTACGCGGACAACGGCAGCGCGGAGTTGGGCAAGGCCCTTGGAGAGTTGGGCGCGGTCCTTATCCTCAAAGGCATTCCCGCGCTTTTCCGGGGGATCGGGAAGCTGTTCAAGAAGAACGGGGTATCGACCCCCAAGGCTCCGGCGATCGCCAAGGCCGCTCCGGCCCCCAAAACAGAATCCACGTCTCCCCCGCCCCCGCCGCCGCCGCCGAAGCCGACCTGCGAGCTAATGAAGATCGGCGCCCCTAAGAAGGCGGGCGTGGAGCCGTTCGAGGTGGCGGTCGCGGTTTCTTGTAAGGGCGGCAAGGTCCCGTTGTCCGGACACTCGGTGAAGTTTACGTTCGAATGGGACGGGAATCTGTCCACGCAAACGGTGACGGTAATCACCGACGAGAGCGGTCTCGCGCCCCTCGTCATGCAGGTATCGAATGACGAGACCAAGGTCGAGAAGGTCCGCAATGTGTCCCAGCGGAGCCACGACGAATTGGACCATTACGATCCCGAACAGAGGGATCCGGAGGAGCCCGCGGAGCCGAAGGAGGACGAATCCGCTCCGGCCCCGTCCGTGACGAGCCAAGATAACGGCCTGATCACGGCCTCGGACACCGTGACGATCGCGAAGACCACGACGGCGGCGACCGCGGCTGCCGAGGCCGAAGAGGCTATCGCCGCGTCGATGGCGGCCGCGAGGACGGCGCGGATCGCGAACGCGGTACGGGCTGGAGGAATTTTTAAGCTCGGCGGGAACGGCAAGGTCTTGCGCGTGATTGCGACCTTCACCCTTTCGGGTACCGCGGCCACCGTCGTCGGCGCGGCCATAGTGGTGATCACGGTCAAGCAGACGTTCGAGATTGGGTGGGCCATCGGCACCGTCGCCGAAGGGAAAATCTCCGAGATACAAAGAGGATTGAAACAGTACGACCAGGATTCCAAGGCGAGCATTTTAGAGCCGGAGTCACATGGTGAAGGGATTCCCGAACCCGATTCACCAGTAATTACCTCTGGCAAATGGCAATGCAAAGCAATCTGCAATGTGCAGGTGATAGGAAAAACAAAGTGTCCCGAAAGGGTGTATGGCCGTGGGGGGAGTAGTTCCGAAGAATCCGCATGCCGTGAAGCGAAGAGAAACGCGACTCAATCGACGCCGCGAGGATGCTACCCCAGACACTGTCGTTGCGATTGCGGGAAATCATGAAATACAAAATTGGCGACAGAGTTGTGTTGGCGAAAATTCCGGAGTGGGTTCAGACTCTCCCGGCTGAAAGCCGGCTCGCTTTCAAAGTGTGCCTATATAAAGCGTATTCAATCGTCGAAATTGACCCAAATGGGTTGCTTGTTTTGGATGTCAGCTCGGATGTCGACACTGTGCTGGGAAGTAAATTTAATGACATCCGTGTCGAATCGAAGTACGTAACACCTCCGCGGTCTCCCAAAAGAGCGCGCGCCCAGAAACGGAAATCTTAGGCATCCGTTGAGGATCGAGCGTGACTGTAGTCCCAAGGCTGGTGTCAATTCCAGCTTAGAATGATCGACAGATTTCGATATAAGATGATCCGAATATACGCCGACTTCAACAGCCAAGATGAACAGGGCCGCGTGCGGCTCAGCACTGTGGGGTCTCGTAAAGATATCGAAAGACATCGCTCCAAGCTGAAAGAGGGTATGGAAGTTATCCTGTACACACCTGGCGATTTCGAGGTGCGCGGGACGCTGACTTTTGACCAGATCTGGCTTGGCATCCCCGATTTGAGCACGATCCGATATGAGAACCCCGAGAAATAGGCGATGAACGGCGGCGCAAAGACCAATATTCGCTCGAATGGATGAATTTCGTCTAATAGCTTCGTGACCGTAGTCCCATGGTCCGGGACCGCTCCGGCCTGGCAATTTTGGGATAATCCACTCACAATGGGAACCGCGTGAAAGAATACGAACTGATCATCGGACTCGAAGTCCACTGCCAGCTGGCCACGAAGACCAAGCTGTTCTGCGGCTGCGGCACCGACGGCTTCGGCCAGGCGCCGAACAGCCGCGTCTGCCCCCTGTGCACCGCCCAGCCGGGCGTCCTGCCCGTCCTCAACCGGCGCGCGGTCGAGCTTGCCTTTCAGGCGGCCATGGCGCTCGAGTGCGAGCTGGCGCCGCAGTCCATCTTCGCCCGCAAGAACTACTTCTACCCCGACCTGCCGAAGGCCTACCAGATCTCCCAGTACGACCAGCCCTTCTCCCAGCACGGGAAGCTCGCGATCACGGTCGGCGGCGCGGTCAAGACGATCGGCATCACCCGCATCCACCTCGAGGAGGACGCGGGCAAGCTCGTCCACGACCTGGCCGGCTCCAAGCTCGACGGCTCGCTCGTGGACCTCAACCGCTCGGGCGTGCCCCTCATCGAGATCGTCAGCGAGCCCGACATGCGCACCTCGGAGGAGGCCTACGCCTACCTGACCGCCCTCAAGGAGGTCATCCAGTTCACGGGCTCCTCGCGCTGCGACATGGAGAAAGGCGAGATGCGCTGCGACGCGAACGTGTCCGTGCGCCCCGTCGGGCAGAAGGAGTTCGGCACCCGCACGGAGACGAAGAACCTCAACTCGTTCAAGAACGTGAAGGACGCGATCGACGCCGAGTTCCGGCGCCAGGTGTCGGTCATCGAGAGCGGGGGGAAGATCGTCCAGGAGACCCGCCTCTGGGACGCCGCCCTGCAGGCCGGGCGCTCGATGCGCACGAAGGAAGACGCTCACGACTACCGCTATTTCCCCGACCCCGACCTCGTGCCCCTCGTCGCGGACCCGAAATGGGTCGAAAAACTGCGGTCGGAATTACCCGAGCTTCCCGCGAAAAAAAGGGCTCGCTTTACCGGGCAATTGGGGCTATCCTCGTACGACGCCGAGGTTCTGACGGGCGACAGGGTCCTCTCCGAGTACTTCGAGAAGGCCGTCGCGGCCGCTCCCTCCGGGTCCGCTAAAACCGTGTCCAACCTATTGACCACCGAGATGCTCGGCCGCCTCAACGCCGAAGGCAAGGCCGCGCCGCAGTCGCCGGTCGCGGCCGCGCACCTGGGCGAGCTGGCCGGCCTCGTCGCCGGCGGGACCTTGTCCTCCAAGGGGGCCAAGGACGTGTTCGCGAAGATGTGGGAGACCGGCAAGGGGCCGAAGGCGCTCGTGGACGAGCTCGGTCTTTCTCAAGTGTCCGACGACAAGCAGGTCATGGAGTGGGTGCTTCAGGCGCTCGCGGCCAATCCCAAGGCCGCCGCCGACCTGAAGGGGGGCAAGGACGCCGCCATCGGCTCGATCGTCGGCGGCGTCATGAAGCTCTCCAAGGGGAAGGCGAACCCAGCCCTCGTCAACAAGCTCATCAAGGAGGCCGTCAAAGCATGAACAGCATCCCGCTTCTCGCTCTCGCGCTGCTGCTGTCCGCCCCCGCGCGCGCCTACGACACGATCCGCTTCCTCGAGCCCATCAAGGGCGACGAGATGGCCAAGCCCGTCGCGGCGGCGGCCTCGGCCGACCGCCTCTACGTCGTCGACGAGAAGAAGAACTCCCTTTTCCTCTACGACCTGGCGGGCAAGCTGATCAAGACCGTCGGCCGCTCCGGCAGCCAGCAGGGCGCCTTCAGCGGGCCGCGCGGCGTCGCGGTCGGGCCGAAGGGCAGCGTCTACGTCGCCGACACCGGCAACAGCCGCGTCGAGATATTCGACCGGGACGGCAACTTCGTCTACGCGTTCGGGGAGAAAGGGTCCGAGCCGGGCAAGCTCAAGAACCCGGAGTCCGTGGCCGTCGGCGCCGACGGGCGCATCTACGTCTCCGACACGGGCAACAACCGCGTGCAGGTCTTCACCGAGGAGGGCATCCTGCTTTTCCTTTTTGGGCGCTATGGGAAGGAGCCGGGTCTGCTCAACAACCCGACGCGCATCGCGGTGGACCCCTCCGACAATGTCTTCGTCCTCGACCGCAACAACGAGCGCGTGCAGAAGTTCGACTCCTCCGCGAAGTTCGTCAAGGAGTACGCGCTCCTCGGCAACGACTTCACGGCGGACCAGTACGGCTTCCTGTACGTCGTCGACGGCAAGAACGGCAAGGTCATCGAGCAGTCCGGCGAGGGCTTCATCATGGGCAAGTTCGGCTCCCTCGGCTCCGGCGTCGGCCAGATGCGCAAGGCCGAGGGCATCGCGATCACGCCCGACGGGATCCTGATCGTGCTCGACACCGGCAACAACCGCATCCACCGCGTGGAGCTGACCAACAAGCTGAAGGTCAAGCCGCTGCCGGTCAATCTGCAGACCAAGATGTCGGTGTCCGGACCTTCCCGGACCTGGCCCTACTCGGCCTCGATCCTCGCGCCGTACGGCGACGACCTGTACGCCTGGCTGCCGAAGGAGATGCAGTTCGTCCTCATCGACGAGAAGGGCAAGGAGAAGCAGCGCTTCGGCGTCTCGAAGGGCAAGGGCGGCGAGGTCACCCGCGGCGTCGGCGGCATGGCCGCCGTGAAGTCGGCGAAGGTCGAGGGCCTCTACGTCACGGACAACCCCAACCACCGCCTCCAGCAGTTCGCTCTCGACGGGAAATGGAAGTCCAACGTCGGCGAGGCCCAGGGCTTCTTCGACAGCAAGCGCCGCGAGGGCCGCATGAAGAACCCCAACGGCGTGGCGATCAACGGCGAGGGCGTCGTGTACGTGGCCGACACCGGCAACCAGCGCATCGACGCCTTCAGCCCCGAGGGCGTCTTCCTGTTCGGCTTCGGACCGAAGGTCGGATCCTACATGCTGCTCGAGCCGGTCGCGGTCGCCTGGGACAAGGCCGGCTTCATCTACTTCGTGGACAAGGGCCTCAAGCGCGTCTTCAAGTGCGAGCCGTCCGGCGCCTACATCAACTCCTGGGGCGAGGACGGCGACGGGCCCGGCGAGTTCAAGTCGCCCGTCTCGATCGCCTTCGACGGCCAGAACTACCTCTACACTCTCGACTCGGCGCTGCGCCGCGTCAGCGTCCACACCAAGGACGGCAAGTGGCTCGCCGACTTCTTCGCGGGCGGCAAGCAGGAGCGCGAGCTGCTCGAGCCGATCGCCGTCTCCGTCCAGGGCGACAAGCTCGTCATCGCCGACAAGGGCAAGAGCCGCCTCGTCAGCTACGACCTGCACCCGATGCTCACCGCGCCCGCGGCGCTCTCCACGTCGACCAGGGACGGAATCGTCTCGATCTCCTGGGAGCCCGTCGCCGACCCGTGGACGGGCGGCTACGTCGTCACGCGTTCGACCGGGGCGTTCGGCCCGTGGGCGCGGGCGGGGGAGACCAAGGCCGAGAAATTCGAGGACTCGGAGGTCACCCCGTACGAGAAGTACTGGTACCGCGTCGCGACCAAGTCCAAGACCTCGGACGTGGGCCCGGCCGGCCGTCCCGTCGAGGTGTTCGTCGCGGGTTCCTTCAACCGGTCGCCCGTCGAGATCTCGACGATCACCCTCGGCGACATCTTCGCGGCGAACTACAAGTGGTACCTGCGCAACCCGATGGGCTCGGCCGTGCTCACGAACAACGTGAACGTGGCCTTCCAGAACGTCAAGCTGACCTTCAAGCTCAAGGACTACATGGACTTCGGCTTCGACACCGAGATCAAGAAGCTCGAGCCGAAGCAGACCGTCGAGATTCCCCTGATCGCGACGCTCAACAACAAGGTGCTCGACGTCAGCGAGGACACGCCGATCCAGGCGGAGTTCACGATGACGTACTTCGAGAGCGGCAAGCAGCAGACGGTGTCGATCACGAAGCCCCTGCGCCTGTACTCGCGCAACGCGATCACCTGGCAGGACCCGCAGCGCATCGCGAACTTCGTGACGCGCAAGGACCCGCCGGTGCGCGACTTCGTGCGCGGCGTCTCCACCCTCGAGTTCAAGAACCGCAAGGCGGCCGCGCTCAACGAGCCCGTCGTCAAGGCGATGCGCCTGTGGAACGCCCTGTCGGAGTTCGGGATCAAGTTCGTCGCGAACGCGGCGAACCCGTTCGAGACCGCCCACGACGACCCGAACTTCCCGGTGGACTACACGCAGTTCCCGCGCGAGACCCTGCGCAGCAAGGCCGGGCAGTGCTCCGACCTGACGTCCCTGTACGGGGCCATGCTCGAGGACAGCGAGGTCCGCGTGGCCGTCCTCGACTACCCCGGCCACATGACGATGATGTTCGACGCCGAGGCCGAGGACGCCGCGGAGGCGGGCATGCCCGCCGACCTGCTCGTCGAGCACGAGGGCACGATGTGGGTCCCGGTCGAGGTCACCTATATCGGCAAGCCGTTCATCGACGCGGTCTCCAAGGCCGCGTACGCGTACAAGACCGAGGCGGAGAAGGGCCGGGTGAAGGTCTACTCCCTGCACGCGGCCTGGGGCACGTACGAGCCGGTGACGATGCCGCCGACCGACTTCTCCCCGAAGTTCCCGGAGTCCTCCGGGCTCGAGCGCCGCTACGACGACCAGGTCAACGTTCTCGCCAAGGACCGCTACGCGTTCCTCAAGAAGCTGTACGAGGAGGACATCCGCCGCAACGGCAAGGACGTCGACGCCCAGCTCCAGCTCGGGATCATCGAGTACCAGTTCGGCAACCGCGAGGCGGCGCTGACGGAGTTCAACAAGGTGCTCGCGCTCGATCCGGCGAACGCGGCGGCGCTCAACAACCTCGGCAGCGTGGCCTTCCTCGAGGGCGACAACGTCGAGGCGGAGCGGCGCTTCACGCAGGCGGCGGACGCCGAGCCGAACGATCCGACGATCTGGCTCAACCTCGTCAAGACCTCGCTGCGCCTGAACAAGGCGGACAAGGCGAAGGCGATGGGCGAGAAGGCCGTGGCTCTCGCCCCGGCCTACAAGCCGGCCGTGGACAGTCTCATCAAGGGAAGCTGATCTAAGGAGGACGACATGAAGACGATCATCACCGCCGTCATCGCCGCGATGCTCGTGATCCCCGCGCGCGCCGACGAGAAGGCCGCGCCGGCGCCCGCCAAGTCGGGCTGGGCGGACTTCTTCAAGAACCTCAAGAGCACCCTCGCCGAGTCGGCCGTCGGCGGGGAGCGCAAGAGGGGTCGGGGCGCCCGGGGCGTGGCCGCCGTCCGCGGCGCGGGCCAGGGCAAGAAGAACATCGCCGACCCGAACGAGCCCGGCCTGATGGGCGACGCGAAGAGCGCCAAGGTCAAGAAGGAGATGGCCTACGACCTTGAGCTCGAGGCCGCCGTCGACCAGGTCGCCGGCGGCAAGGCCGAGGACGGCCTCAAGGCGCTCGAGAAGTTCAAGGCCTCGCATCCGAAGCACCGGGCCGCGGACGTGGACAAGGCCATCGAGGGCGCGAAGGCCATGATCGCCGAGCAGGCCGCGGCGCCGGCCGCGCAGCAGTAGACGCTCCGCCGTCCGACGGAGGGCCCCCGCCGAGAGGCGGGGGCCCTTTTTCCTTTCCGTCACGGTACCGCCATAAATCAGTTGCGGCCCCTCTATTTGACGCCGGCAGGCCCGAGGTTATACTGTCGTCGCGGATCCGTCGCGCCGCCACGAACATATGCCCCCTCAACCCCCGATGCCCAGCGCCCGCCCGGTCCGCGCGGAATTCCTGCTCGCGGAGCTCGACTCCATGATCGCCGAGGACGCTCCGCCCGTCATCGAGGGCGCCGCGACGAGACTCCCGAAGGTGCTGGTGGTCGACGACAACAAGGATTACCGGGGCGTCGTGTGCCGTCTGCTCGAGAAGAACGGCCACGAGGTCATCGAAGCCCTCGACGGCGCCGAGGGCCTGCGGCTGGCGCTCGCGGAGCAGCCCGACCTCGTGGTGCTCGACTTCGACCTGCCCTTGTTGAACGGCTACGAGCTCCTTCTGCAGCTGCGCGGCGATTTCGATCTGAGGAAGGTGCCGGTCGTCATGCTCGCTGGAAAGGGCAGACGGGGCCTCATGAAGGAGCTTCCGCTGTACGTCTCCGCCTTCCTGGAGAAGCCGGTGTCCAGCCATCGCCTGCTCGAGGCCGTCCAGGGATTGCTGGGCCGCTCCCCCGCCGGGGAGGCCGGCCGGCACGAGATCGTCCTGGGCCCGAGACCGGGGGCCGCGGTCCGTCCGGCCGGGGATGCCCAGGAAGAGCCGGAGGCGGCGGGAGGCGTCCTCGTCGAGGATGCGAATGCGGACGACGCGGATCCTGAGTCCAGCCCGGAGATCCAGGCCCAGGACTCGTCGTTGATCGATCACGTGAACCGGCTCCTGCTGCGGGCCGTCGATCTCGGCGCCAGCGACATCCACATCGAGCCGCAGGAGAACGAGATCGCCGTGCGCGTGCGCCTCAACGGCTCGCTCAACCCCCTCTGCTCTTTTCCCTCTTCGCTCGGCGCGCGGCTGACCGCGCGCATCAAGATCATCTCGAATCTGGTCATCACGGAGCGGCGCCGGCCGCAGGACGGCCAGTTCCGGATGACGGCGCAGGGACGGAAGATCGAGTTCCGGGTCAGCATCCTGCCCAGCATGCACGGCGAGAAGATCGTGATGCGCGTCCTGGGCACCGGCCAGAAGACCGCCCTGTCGGAGATCGGCTTCAATCCACGGGACTTGGAGTGCGTCGAGAAGGCCGTCCAGTCCCAGAACGGCCTGATCCTGGTCACCGGACCGACGGGCAGCGGTAAGACGACCACGCTCTACTCCATGATCGCCATGCTGAACAAGCCGGACGTCAACATCATGACCGCCGAGGACCCGGTCGAGTATCTGGTTCCGGGGATCACCCAGGTCCACGTCAAGCCGGCGATCGGGCTGACCTTCGAGGCGGTGCTGCGCTCCCTCCTCCGCCAGGATCCCGACATCATGCTCATCGGGGAGATCCGGGACCTGGAGACCGCGGAGATCGCCGTGAAGGCCTCGATCACGGGGCACCTCGTCCTCTCCACCCTGCACACCAACAGCGCCCCCTCGGCCATCATGCGCCTGACGCAGATGGGGATCAAGCCGTATCTGGCGGCGGCGAGCCTCCGGATGGTGATCGCCCTTCGGCTGCTCAAGCTGCTGTGCCCGAGATGCAAGCTCCAGGTGCCTCTCTCCGACGCGGAGAAACGGATCCTCGCCGAGGCGGAGCTCGCGTCCATGACGGAGATCTACCGCGGCGTCGGCTGCGCCGACTGCGGGCAGACCGGCTACGCGGGACGCCGGCCCATCTTCGAGGTCATGCCCATCGGCACCTCCGCCATGCGCCACCTGATCCTGTCGTCGAACGACGGCGAGGCGATGGCCGAGCTCGCCGCGCAGGAAGGGATGTCGAGCCTGCGCCGATCCGCGCTGAAGATGGCCGCCTCCGGGGAGACCTCCCTGAGCGAAGCCCTCAAGATCGTCCTATCGGAATGACCATGCCGACCGTCCTCCCGCCGAGAGCGGCCCCGGGCGCCCCGCCGCTCCGCCTCGACGAATCTCTCCGCCATGCCGGCCGGCTCATGCGGCGTTTCGACGTCGAAGGCTACGCGGGCGCCGCCGCGCGCTACCGGGTCATCCTGAAGGCCGAGCCGCGCTCGGCCCCCGCTCTCGCCGGTCTGTCGGAGACCTACGCCTATTGGGGCTTCCGCCGCGAGGCCGCCGGGCTGGAATGCCGGAGCTATTACGATCTGGCCCGCGCGTCCGCGGCCTCGGCGCTGCGCTACGGGCCGGAGCGCGCCGACGGACATCGCGCGATGTCGCTCGCGATCGGGCGCGGCGCCGAGCCCGACCGCGAACGGGCGAAGCGGGAGGCGTTCCTCGCCGTCGCCATCGATCCGAAGGACGGCGAGGCGTGGCATCAGGCCTGGCGCGCCGCCGGCTACGACTTGGCCGACGACTCGCTGCGGCGGGCCATGGAGCTCGGACGCTCCTTCGCGCTCGAGAACGACCTCGGTACCGCGCTGTGCGGGGCGGGACGCCTGGACGAGGCCGTCGCCCGCTTCATGGCCGCGCTGCGCCTCAATCCGCGCAACCCGCTCGCGTACTACAACCTGGCCATGACCCTGGACCTCAAAGGCATGCGGCGGACCGCCGCCGAGGTCGTTCGCAAGGCGCGCGGGCTGCATCCGGACGACGCCCTGCTCCAGCGCGGCTGGGATATTCTCGGAGGGGGAGCTAGCGCCTGCCTTGAAGCCGCTTGATGAGGCCCGTGGTCGAGTAGCCCCTCTTCAGGGCCACGATCACGACCTTGCCGGCGTGTCTGGCCTCGGGCAGGTCGGAGGGCTTGTAGTCGCCGCCCTTCACCTGGACGTCGGGCTTGAGGCGGGCCATGAGCTTCTCGGGGGTCGGCTCGTCGAACTTGACGACGGCGTCGACGCAGCCGAGGGCGGCGATGACCTCGGCGCGGTCGCGCCATTTATTGAAGGGACGCCCCGGGGCTTTTTCCAGCCGCCGTACGGAGGAGTCGGAGTTGACGCCGACGACGAGCAGGTCGCCCTGCGCCTTCGCCTTCTCGAGGACCTTCACGTGGCCGGCGTGCAGGATGTCGAAGACCCCGTTGGTGAAGACGACGGCGCGGCCTTCCCAGCGCCAAAGCTCGCGCAAGGTCGCGAGCTTCTTGAGCGGGATGATCTTCGAGGAGGAGGCCATCAGCCGTGGGCGAGGGGAGCGTTCGGGAACAGCTCGTCCTCGAGGATCCCGCACCAGATCTGGATGACCGTGATGTGCGCCTCCTGGATGCGAGCCGTCGAGTCGGACGGCACGCGCACGCAGTGGTCGCACAGGTCCTTGAGCTTGCCGCCGGAGCGGCCGGTGAGGCCGATGACCGTCATTCCGAGCTCGCGCGCGGCGGCGGCGGCCTTCAGCACGTTCTTGGAGTTGCCCGACGTCGAGATCGCGACGGCGACGTCTCCGGGGCGGCCGAGCGCGCGCAGAGGCCGCTCGAAGACGTATTCGAAGCCGAAGTCGTTGGCGATCGAGGTCAGGTCGCTCGTGTTGGCCGAGAGGGCGACCGCGGGCAGGCCCGGGCGGTTGCGCCGGTAGCGCCCGGTGAGCTCGTCGGCGAAATTGATGGCGTCGCACGAGGAGCCGCCGTTGCCGAAGGAGAGCAGCTTGCCGCCGTTCCGGTAGGCGCGGAGAAGATCTTCGGCGGCTGCATTGATGATGGGTGAAAGCTTGCTCGTCGCTGTCAGGACCTTGGCGGAGTCCTTGAGCTGAGACTCGATGGTCTTCTTGAACTCAGACATGGGCGGGCTCCTTTGTGTCGAGCAGGCCGGTCTTGTCGATGAAGTGCGTGTCGAAGTCGCCGCTCATGAACACGGGATGGGCGACGACCTTCGCGTGCATGCCGGCGGTCGTCTTGACGCCGGTGATCTTGAGCTCGCCGAGCGCCCGCAGGGAGCGCCTCAGCGCGGCGGGCCGGTCGCCCGCCGAGATGATGAGTTTGGCGATCATGCTGTCGTAGTAGCTCGGGATCGTGTAGCCGGCGTAGACGTAAGTGTCGACCCGTACCCCGGCGCCGCCTGGAAATTCGATGCTCTCGATCTTCCCCGGGCAGGGCATGAAGTTGTTGTCGGGATCCTCGGCGTTGATGCGGTGCTCGATGGCGTGGCAGCGGATCTCGCTGGCGCGCTCCTGGCCGAAGGGGAGCTTCTCGCCGGCGGCGACGCGGATCATCAGCTCCATCAGGTCGACGCCCGCGACGGCCTCGGTCACCGGGTGCTCGACCTGCAGGCGCGCGTTGACCTCGATGAAGTAGAACTTGCCGTCCTGGAAGAGGAACTCGACGGTGCCGACGTTCTGGTAGCCCGCGGCCTTGGCGAGGCGGATGGCCGCCGCCTGCATGTCCTTGCGGACGGCCGGCGTCAGCGCGGGGGAGGGGGATTCCTCGACGAGCTTCTGGTGGCGGCGCTGGACGGTGCAGTCGCGCTCGGGGAAGGCCACCACGTTGCCGTGGTTGTCCGCGATGATCTGTATCTCGACGTGTCGAGGGCGCTCCAGCAGCTTCTCGATGAACACCGAGCCGTCGCCGAAGGCCGCCTTGGCCTCGGTCGCGGCCGCCTCGAGCTGGGGCTTGAGCTCGGCGGCGGAGCGGACGATGCGCATCCCCTTGCCGCCGCCGCCGGCGGACGCCTTGATGAGGACGGGGTAGCCGATCGCCTCTACTTCCTTGGAGACGTCGGTGGTGATGTCGCCCTCGGTGCCGGGCACGACCGGGACGTTGGCCAGGGCCGCGACGGCCTTGCCCGCGCTCTTGAAGCCGAGCTTGCGGCTCGCGGAGGGCGGCGGACCGATGAAGGTGATGCCGCGCTTGGCGCACAGCTCGGAGAAGTCGGCGTTTTCAGAAAGGAATCCGTACCCCGGATGAATGGCGTCGGCGCCGGTGTTCTTGGCCGCCGACAGCACGGCCTCCTGGTCGAGGTAGGAGAGCTTCGAGGGGCCGGGCCCGATGCAGACGGCCTCGTCGGCCATCGCGATGTGGCGCGACTCGCGGTCGGCCTCGGAATAGACGGCGACGGTCTTGACCCCGAGCTCTCGCGCGGCGCGGATCACGCGCACGGCGATCTCGGAGCGGTTGGCGATCAGGATCTTCTTGAACATGTCGTCTTCCTCATTGACTGGGCGCGTTGAGCTTGCGGCGGATGTCCTCGATGTAGGCGAGGTCCTGGGGACGCACGCAGAGCTGGGCGGCGCGGTTGGCGTCGGCCAGGGCCTCGCCGGGCCGGCTGAGAGTGATGTATGCCTCGGAGCGCGCGAGCAGGATCTCGCACTGGTCGGCGGGCGAGATGCTGGGGAACGCCAGCATCTGCGCGAACTGGTCGAGGGCGAGGTCCGGCTTATGGAGCGCGTTCTTGTAGGTGTCGGCGAGGATCGCGTGCAGGTGGTAGAGGCTCTTCAGCGAGAGGTTCGAGGGATACACGTGGGAGAGCTCGATGGCCGTCAGGCACTGACGCTCGGTGTCCGCCGGCGCCTTGCGGTAGTAGGCGGCCTCGCAGAGGTAGCCGCGGGCCATCGGGTCGCGGGGATTGACCGTCGCCGCGGCCTGGGCGAGCACGAGGCTCAGGTCCGCGTTGTTCTTCTCGAAGGCCTCCTCGACCTTCTGCATCAGCACCCAGCTGTAGGGGCGCACCCACCTCTTGTTCTCCTCGAAGAACAGGACGCGGTCGGTGCGCGGGGGCGCGCCCGCGACCTCGAGCTCGTAGGCGTAGAGCACGGCGCCCGGCTCGATGTGGTCGATGCGCAGGTTGGACCAGGTCCAGGTCGAGGTGTCGCGGGAGGCGATGAACTCCTCGAGCGTGCAGTATTTGCGGGCGGAGTCCGAGAACATGGAATACGCCGCGGGGTAGTCCTTCGCCTTCAGGACGTCGAGGTATTGGATGGCGGCCCGGCGCGAGGCGTTCTCGGGCTTGTTGTTCTCGGTCCAGTACCAGACGGCGACGAGCGCGGCGACGACGGCGAAGGTGGCGAAGGTCGTGGTGACGACGCGGCGCAGCGTCCCGATCCAGCGCGGCGGGCCGGGGATGAACTCCGGCTGCGGCGGGGCGACGGGGGCCCAGGGATCGTTGGAGACCTCGTTCGCGGCGAAGGGGTCGGCGACCTTGCGGCCGGCGACGGGCAGCGGCGCGTTCGCCGGGGCGGCGTTCGGGGCGCCGGGCTCGACCGCCTTCGTCTTGGCGGGGGGGAGCGCCGCGGGCGGAGGCTCCTTCTTGGCGGGCCCCTTGGGGGCCTCCTTGGGGGGCGCGTCCTTCGGGACGATGTGCTTGACGACCGTCGCCGGGATGTCGCTCTTCGGCGCGCCCGGAACGGCCGTCGGGGGCGGGGGTGCCACGGCCGGACCGAGCTCCGAGATCGGGTTGCCGCACTTGTCGCAGTAGTTCTTGGTGAGCGAGTTCTGGAGGCCGCAGCCTCCGCAGACGCGCACGTTCTTGCCGCCGCACTTGGCACACTGCGAGTGCGGGGCCGCCGAGGCGGCCCCGCACTGAGCGCACAAGATCGCGGCTTGCGGCATCTAGCGGATCTCGAGGAGGAGCAGCGGCTGGCCGTACTCCACGGCCTGGCCCGCGTCGATGAAGATCTTGGCCACGCGGCCGGCGTGCGTGGAGACGACGGGCTTGAACGCGCCGGAGCCGGTCACGATCACGCCGACGGCGTCGCCGGCGGCGACCTCGGACCCTTCCTCGGTCTTGCGCGCCTTGCCCGGCTCGTTCCACTGGAAGACGCCGACGCCGTCGCTCGCGACGGAGACGAAGCGGCCGGCGGGCATCGCGGGGGCGGCGATGGCCGGATGATCGCCCGCGCCGAGGGCGGTCAGGGAGAAGCCCGTCCCGTTCTTGCGGTAGACGACCTCGGCGAGGTCGGCGGTCTTCATCCAGTCAGCAATTACTTTTATAGGAGAGGCGTCCATGGTTATTTCCTTTTCTTGGTCTTCGCCGTCTTGCGCCGCAGCAGGTTGCGCGGATTCTTGGGCAGCAGCCCCGAGGCGAGCGGGTCGAAGGCGAGCGGCAGCAGCTTGTAGACGGTCGTCTTGACGATCTTGCGGCGGCCGGTGGTGGGGTTCAGGTCGACGAGGTGGATCGCGGTGTCCTTGTCGCTGAACTCGTGCATGACCTGGCGGCAGGCGCCGCAGGGCTTGGCGGCGGCGCCGACGACGGCCACGGCGACGATGGAGTCGAAGCCACTCGCCACCGCGTGGTAGATCGCGGCGCGCTCGGCGCACATGGCCAGGCCGTAGCTCGCGTTCTCGACGTTGCAGCCGGGGAACACCCGGCCGCCGGCGGTCATGACGGCGGCGCCGACGGGATAGCGCGAGTAGGGGCAGTAGGCGCGCTTCTGCGCCTGCACGGCCGTCTCGATGAGGCGTTCGACGGAGCGCTTCGGGTTCTTCGCCATCAGAGGTACTTCCTGACCAGGAGGTCGAGCTTCTTGAGGGTGGCCTTGTTCCGCGCCTCGGGGGCGGTGAACAGCGCCCCCTTCAGCGCCTGCGAGAAAGCGGGCTCGAGCGGAGCCGCGGCGATGCGGGGCACGGCCAGGCGCATCAGCTTCTGGGCGTTGGCCGAGTTCGCGTGGAGGTTGGCCACGACCATCTCGGTGTGGACCTCCTCGCCCTCCTTCCAGCAGTCGTAATCGGTGACCATCGCGACCTGAGAGTAGACGAGCTCGGCCTCGCGCGCGAGCTTGGCCTCGGTGGCGGCGGTCATCCCGATGAGGGACCAGCCGAAGGAGCGGTGCATCTCGCTCTCGGCCTTCGTGGAGAACGCCGGGCCCTCCATGCAGCAGTAGGTGCCGCCGAGCACGGACTTGATGCCGAGCTCCTTGGCGCAGTCGAAGACGATGCGGTTCTGCTCGGGCGCGAAGGGCGGGTTCAGCGCGATGTGGGCGACCAATCCGTTGCCGAAGAACGTCTGGACCCGGTCCTTGGTCCGGTCCACCAGCTGGTCGGGGAACACGAAGGTGCGGGGCGGAAGCTCTTCCTTGAGCGAGCCGACCGCGCTGAACGCGAGCACGCGCTCGACGCCGAGGGATTTCAGCGCCCACATGTTGGCGCGCTGGTTGATCTCGGTCGGGGTGACGACGTGGCCCTTGCCGTGGCGGGGGAGGAAGGCGCAGGGTATGCCGTCGAGGTCGCCCAGGGTGATGGGTCCGGAGTGGGCGCCGAAAGGGGTCTTGAGGCGCAGCTCCCGCGGGCTCTTGATGGCGTCGGAGGAGTAGAGGCCGCTGCCCCCGATGACGCCGACTTTCGCGGAGTTCTTCGTCTTCTTCACGGGCAATACCCTCCCAGGGGCAGCAGCTCCTTGATGAGCTCGTAAAGCGTCTCGAGGTTCACCGGCTTCTGGACGAAGCGGGTCTTCGGGTCGTTGGGCAGGAGCTTGGCGAGCTTCGCGAGCGGATGCGCCGACATAAAGATCACGGGGATGTGCTTCGTGGCCTCGTCCTTCTGCAGGACCTGGTACGCCGACGAGCCGTAGGCGCCGGGCATCTGGATGTCGGTGAGGATCAGGTGCGGCCGGTGCTCGCCGGCTTTCTGCGCGAGCTGATAGCCGTCGTTGACGACGATCACGCGGTTGCCCTTGCTCGAGAGATAGTCGTCCAGGAGCCCGGTGATGTCCGGATTGTCGTCGGCGACGAGGATCTGCGCGATCATTTGGCGGCGAGGAGCTTTTCCATCATCGACGGGTAGATGGGGAAGCGCCGGCAAAGCGCGGTGACGCCCTGCTTGACGCGCGCCAGCGCCGCGTCGTCGGTCCGGACCTTGAGGGCCGAGTCGATGAGCTCGGCGACCTCGTCCATCTCCTTCTCGCCCATCCCGCGCGTCGTGATCGCGGGCGTGCCGATACGCACTCCGGAGGCGATGAACGGCTTCTGCGGGTCGTAGGGGATCGCGTTCTTGTTGACCGTGATGCCGGCCTTGTCGAGCGCCTCCTCGGCCTCCTTGCCCGTCGCGTTCTTCGGGCGCAGGTCCACGGAGAACAGGTGGCAGTCGGTGCCGCCGGCCACGATGCGGAAGCCCCGGTCCTGAAGGCCCTTCGAAAGGCGCCGCGCGTTGGCGAGGGTCTGCAGCTGATAGGCCTTGAACTCGGGCTTGAGGGCCTCGCCGAAGCAGACGGCCTTCGCGGCGATCACGTGCATCAAAGGGCCGCCCTGCTCGCCGGGGAACACGCTCGAATCGAGGGCCTTGGCGTGGACCGCCTTGCACATCACCATGCCGCCGCGGGGGCCGCGCAAAGTCTTGTGCGTGGTCGTGGTCGTGAAATCGGCCAGGCCGACGGGGGACGGGTAGACGCCGGCGGCGACCATGCCCGCGTAGTGGGCGATGTCGGCGGAGAAGAGGGCGCCGACATCGTCGGCGATCTTCTTGAGGCGGGCCCAGTCGATGACGCGCGAGTAGTTCGAGGCGCCCACGAAGAGGATGCGCGGCTTCTGTTCGCGCGCGTCCTTCTCGGCCTGATCGTAATCGATCAATTCATCTTCTTTGCGGACGTTTATGGGGATGATCTTGTAGTACTTGCCGGAGAAGTTCATCGGGTGGCCGTGCGACAGGTGCCCGCCGTGGGCGAGGTTGAGGCCCATCACGCCGTCGCCGGGCTTGAGGACGGAGAGATACATGGCCATGTTGGCCTGGGAGCCCGAGTGGGGCTGGACGTTGACGTGCTCGGCGCCGAACAGCTTCTTGGCGCGCTCGATGGCGAGCGTCTCGGCCTGGTCGACGAACTCGCAGCCGCCGTAGTAGCGCTTGCCCGGGTAGCCCTCGGCGTACTTGTTCGTGAGCAGGGAGCCCTGGGCCTCGAGCACGGCCTCGGAGGTGTAGTTCTCCGAGGCGATGAGCTCGAGGTTGTCGGACTGGCGGCGCGCTTCGCGCGCGATCGCGGCGTACAGCTCGGGGTCCAGGTCAGCGAGGGTTTTGGGCATAAGATTCACTCTCCCTACGAACGATGATTTTGAGGGCCTCCTCGATCGAGGCGGCGCAGGCCCGGTATTCCCCGGCGTCGGCGCCGACGGGGTCTTCGACGTCCGCGGGCGAGAGGCCGGCGGCCTCGCGCAGGACGAGGAGCTTGGCCTTGGCGTCCGGGAACTTCACGAGGAGCTCGTCGCGGTGATCGCGCTCCAGGCAGTAAACGGCGTCGGCGGCGTCGAGGAGCGCCTTGTCGACGCGGCGGGCGAGGTGCGTGACGGGGCCGATTCCGTGCTCGGCTAAGACGCCGGCGGCGCCGCGCGACAGCGGCATGCCGTAGGCCGCCTGCGTGCCGGCGGAGGCGGCGGTCATGGAGAGGCCGGCTTCACGGGACAGCTCGAGGAACAGCCGTTCGGCCAGCGGCGAACGGCACGTGTTGCCGGTGCAAACGAACAGAACGCGATTCATCATGCGGCAGGGGCCCCCATGATCGCCTCGGCGGGGATCAGGCCGACCTTGGTCACGCGGGGCTTGTCTCCGGTGGCGTCGACGATGGTCGGGTCGCCCGCCGGGACGGAGCCGCCGTCGACGAGGAGGTCGATGTCCGCGCCCAGCTCGGCGAGGACGGAGGCGGCGTCGAGCCTCGGCGGCCGGCCGGACTTGTTGGCGCTGGTGTAGACCCAGGGCACGCCGGAGGCGGCGATCATCGCGCGGGCGGCCGGGTGCGCGGGGACGCGGATGGCGACGGTCGGGTACTCGGGGAACGTCAGAAGGCGGCCCTGGGCGGTGGGTTTGAGGAGGAGCAATAACGGACCGGGCCAGAACTTGGCGGCGAGGGACTCGGCGAGCGGGGTCCACTCCACCCAGGTCTTGGCGGCGTCCGTCGAGTGCACGAGGACGGCGAGGGGCTTCAACGTCGAGCGTTCTTTGACCTGGAGCACCCGGCGCGTGGCGGCCTTGATCAAGCCGGTGGAGCCGACGGCGTAGGAGGACTCCGTGGGGAAGACGACGAGCTTGGTGCTCTTGCCGGCGGTTCCGGCGCGGGCCGCGTTTTCCGGCGAGAGCGTCCCGTCCGGGGTCAGGGAAATCGAATCAGGCATTGGAGGGCTCCGGGTCCGGATGTAAAACGATGACGAACTCGCCGAGGATCTCGGGCTTCGCGGCGAGGGCGTCGCGGACGGACGTCGCGGTTCCACGGATCCATTCCTCGTGGATCTTGGACAATTCGCGAACGGCAACGACTTGGGCGCTCGCTCCGACGGACATTATGACGTCCTCGAGCAGTTCAACGACTCGAAACGGGGACTCATAGAGAACGATCGTGCGGTTTAACGGCTTTGAAGCTTCAAGCGCCTTGCGGCGCTTGGACGGAGTGCGTGGTAGGAAACCTAAAAAGATAAAAGAATCGCCGGGCAAACCCGAGCCGGCGACCGCTGTCGCGACGGCGCAGGGACCGGGCAGCGCGATGACGGGCAAACCTTCCCTTCGCGCTGCCGCAACGGCTTTTCTTCCGGGATCCGACACGCCGGGCAATCCGCCGTCCGAAACCAGACTGACCGCGTCGCCTCGGCGGACTCGTTCGAGAAGTTTGTCGACAGAACGGGGGTCGTTCTCGTCATAACGCTCGAGGGGCACGCCCAAACCAAAATGGCTCATCAGATTGCGGGTGCGGCGAGTGTCCTCGCAGAACACCACCTTCGATTCCTTGAGCGTACGCAACGCTCGCGCCGTCATGTCCTCTAAATTACCCAGCGGCGTCGGCACCACATAAAGCATCAATGCGCCGCCGGCTCGCGCGACCATTCGGTGAGCTCCAGACGCATGAAGGTCTCCACGACCTTGGGATCGAACTGGGTGCCGGCGCCCTTCTTGAGCTCGGCCAGCGCGATGTCGCGGCCGAGGGCCTTGCGGTAGGGGCGGTCGCTCATCATGGCGTCCCAGGCGTCGAGACAGGCGACGATCCGTGCGCCGAGCGGGATCTGCTCGCCCTTCAGCCCTTCGGGATAGCCTCTCCCGTCGAACCACTCCTGGTGGTAGAGGACCATCTGGGCGACGGGGCCGAGGTATTTGACGGGGGCGAGGATCTGGTGGCCGATGATCGGGTGCTTCTTCATCTCCTCGTACTCCTCGGGCGTGAGCTTGCCGGGCTTGAGGAGGATGGCCTCGTCGATGCCGATCTTGCCGATGTCGTGGAGGAGCGCGGCGTACTCGACGTGGCGCACCATCGGGTCGGGCAGGCCCATCTCCTGGGCGACGCGGCGGGCCTTCACGCGCGCGCGGTCGCTGTGCTCGGCGGTGTAGGCGTCCTTGGAGTCCACGGCGCGGGCCAAGGTCTGGACCATCTCCAGATAGAAGATCTGGAGGTTGTCGAACATGTCCATGTTGTGGAGCATGACGGCGGCCTCGCCCGCGAGTATGCTGAGGAACTTGACGTTGTAGTCGCTGAAGGGCTCGGCGCCGACCTTGGCGTGGAGGTTGAGCACGCCGATGGGCTTGCCCTTGACCAGGAGCGGGATCGAGACGAAGGGCTCGACGTCGCCGGACGCGGGGGCGAGGTAGCGCGGGTCGTTGGCCGGGTCGGCCACGAAGATGGGCTGGCCGGAGGCGAAGGCCTTGCCGGCGACGCCCTCGCCGGGGCGCAGGAAGAGCTTCTGAGAGCTCTCCGTCGTCAGGCTGCGGGCGGCGACGATCTTCAGGCAGCCCTCCCTCTCGTCCCAGTTCATGACCGAGCCCCGGTCGCACTTCATGAGCTGGCAGGCGCAGTCGAGGACGGCCCGGCCGAACTCCTCCCGGGAGATGGCGCCCGAGTGGGAGACCCCGTTCTCCTGGAGGGCGAGCAGCATGTTGAGCAGCTCGTCGAGCTTGCTCCAGCCTTCGGGCGCGCGCGGGGGGGCGGGGAGGCGGGCGGGCTGGGACGCTTCTAAGGAATAGAGCCGGCGAAGGGTGAGCGCGAGGGCGGCGAGCAGGACGACGCACAGGCCCGCGGCCCACCAGAATAAGCCTACCATAAGCTTATTTTACTTCTTTTTTTCGGCGTCTAGGAAACTGGTGCCAGGCCTCCCATTATCCCATTACTCGATCGGGAGACTCTTCCAGAGTAATGGGATAATGGGAGGCCTGGCACCCGCTTATTTGGCGTCGATGAGCTTTCTGGCTTCGGCTTCTCCGACCATGTCGACGAGCTGGGCGGTCGCTCCCTTGCGCATCACCTCGTCGCCGGTCTGGGCGTAGCGGACGAGCAGGGGGATGACCTTGGGGCTGCGGGTGCTGAAGGCCGCGGTGACCCAATAGAGGCGCTCTCCGGGGTCCTTGACGGTGTCGTGCTCGGCCACGAGCGCGGCGGCCTCGTCGTCGGTCGAGGAGACCCCGATCTTGAGGGCCATGTGGCGGCGGATCTCGGGGTCGACCTTGGGGTCGCGGAGCAGCTTGAACATCTGGTCCCGGGTCGCGCGGGCGTCGGCGAGGTCGATCGGGGCGGAGACCGCCAGGGCGGCCCGTTCGCTGGCGATCAGATCGCCGGATTCGCTCCAGGAGCGCAGCTTGGGCAAGGTCTTCTTCCAGTAATAGCGTCCGAGAAGGGTCCCGACCTTCGCGCTTTCCAGGCCCTTGCTCTCGAGCAGGGAATACGATTTCTCCGGCTCCCACTGGGCGAGGGCGGAGAGCGCCTCGTACTGCGTCCACCAGGCGTTGCGCTCGGTCATCATGTTGTTCTCGGTGACGCTGCTCGCGGCGAACTTGCGCCCGGCGATGGAGCGGATGATGGGCAAGGCGGCGCGCGCGCGCAGGCGGAAGGCTCCGTTGACGCCGAACAGCTGGGCCTCGGGCTCGGGCTGGCGCAGGTAGGTCATGAACAGGGGTTCGAGTTGCGGGCTGCCCGGGGCGATGCGCGCCAGCGAGGCCATCACCGAATCGCGCGTGTAGGCGTCGGTGAAGCGCGAGAACAGGTCGAACAGATGGGCCACGTCCTGCCCCGTCACGGGCGCGGTCTTGGCGATCTGGTCGAGGAGCCTGGTGCGCTCCTCGGAGCTTCCGGCCTCGATGAAGCGGTCCTTCAGCACGGTCACGCTCGACGCCGGGGCGGGGGCGGGCTCGGCCGCGAGGGCCGGCGAAGACAGCGGCATCCAAACGGCGAGCAGGAAGGTCATCATGAGTTTCTCCGCGACAGGGTCCGCGACAGCGCCGCCTCGAGACTGACGAGGCGGTAGCCGGCGGCGTCCACGACGGTCATCGTCTTGGGGCAAAGGTCGAGGTCCCAGGAGGAACGGATCAGAACGGCGGCGGTTTTGGCCGCGGCCGTCCCGGCGAGCAGCCGCAAGGCGGCGGCCTGGCCCGGAAAGCGGCCGGCCTCGAAACACAGGAACAACACGCGCTTCGCCCGATTCGCGAGCTCGGGAAGCCGGCCGAGGTCCTTGCCGACGACGGGCGCGCGGGCGAACGCGCAGCCCGGAGCCAAGCGCCGCACGAGGGCCTCGGGGCCGCCGGGGCCGCCCTCGAAGGTGAAGCGCTCCCGCACCTCCCTGAAATCGGGGACCACGACGAGCGTGTCCCGGGACAGGGGCACGGGCAGGGCGGTCTTCCCGCGGCGAACGACCATGACGGCGCGCTCCGCGATCCGGGCGGACAGCTTCGCGCCGTCGGAGAGGCGGGCGGCGGGCGCCTTCCGGCGGTGGAGCAGGCGGGTGATGCGCGCGTCGGCGGCCTCGAGCTGCCCGGCCGGGGCCCCGGCCTCGCGCAGCAGCTCGACGGCGTCGGTCATGCCCTGCAGGTCGTGGGCGATCATCAGCACGTCGTGGCCCGCGTCGAGGCACTTGAGCGTGGCCTCCGCGACCGGCCAGCGCTTGGTGATCGCGCCCATGCACAGGTCGTCGCTGACGACGAGGCCGTCGTAGGCGAGCTCGCCGCGGAGCACGTCCCGGACGATCCTCGTCGAGAACGTCGCGACCTCCTTGTCGAAGGCGGGGAATCGGACGTGGGAGGTCATCACCGCGTCCACGCCCGCCGCGCAGGCCGCGCGGAAGGGCGCCAGATGCGTGCGCGAGAACGCGGCGCGGGGCAGCCCGATCGTCGGCAGGTCGACGTGGGCGTCCACGGTGGCGGCGCCCTTGCCGGGGAAATGCTTCGCACAGGCGGAGACGCCGCTGTCCTGCATGCCCTTGATGAACGCGGCGCCGAGCCGCGAGGTCAAGGAAGCGTCGGATCCGAAGGACCTGATCCCGATGCCGGGGTTGTAGGCCTCGGTCGCCACGTCGAGGACGGGCGCCAGGTTCATGCGGATCCCGAGTGGGGCCAGCTCGCGCGCCATCTGGCGGCCGACGGCGTAGGCGAGCTTGGGGTCTCGGGCGCGCCCCAGCGCCGCGTTGCCCGGGAAGGGCGTGACCCCGCTCTTGAACCTGAGGACCCAGCCGCCCTCGTGGTCGATGGCCACGAGCAGAGGCCGGCCGAGGCGCTGCTCGAGCTCGGCGACGAAGGCCTTCGTCTGGGCGGGGGTCTCGATGTTGCGCGCGAGCAGGAGGAGGCCGGTGGCCCCCGTGGACTTGAACAGGGACACCGTCTGGCGCGTCGGCTTGAGGCCGTACGCTCCGAACATGAATAAACGTCCCGGATCGCTCACCTTAGAAGTTTAACAAAGCGGCGCGTCGCTTTTGTTAACCTATGAGAATGGACGCTTTCACTTTCCTGCGCGAGCGGGTCGCGCTGTTCGCGGGCGTCTCCGACGAGCACCTGACGGCGGTGGCGGTGGGCTCGACGCTGAGCGCGTACAAGAACGGCCAGACCATCATGTTCAAGGGCGCGACCGTCGACGGGCTGCACGTCATGGCCGTGGGCAAGGCCGGGGTGTTCATCAAGCCTCCGACGCAGCCGGTCGTCCAGGTCGCCGAGCTCTCGTCGGGCGACGTGTTCGGCGAGACCTCGATCATCGAGAACGGCACCGCGGGTGCCACGATCAAGTGCATCGAGGACGGCACCTACGTCCTGAACATCCCGCAGGACGCCTTCCGCGTCCTGCTGGCCGAAAGCCCCGAGTTCGTGGCTCGCGTGAAGGCCTTGATCGCCTCGCGCAAGGCCGCGGGGGGCTAACGTCCCGCGTTCGCGTCGAGCATCCGTCCGAGCGGGCGCGCGAGGCCGAAACCGTTGATCGCCAGCCACGGCACCGGCTCGGCCAGCATCTCCTCGCGGCGCTGGGCGTCGGTTCCCTCTCGCGCGTGCACTCCCAGCGTGTCGACGAGCCACGCGCGTTCCTCCGCGTCGCCCCCGCGCCGGCCGATCATGATGTTGCCCAGGTTCATGTCCCGGGCCGTCAAGCCTCCGGCGGCGATGCGCCGGATGAGTTCGTGGACCAGCGAGAGCTCCCGCGGCCCGAAGAGGCCGCGTCGGGCGAGTCCGGACACCGTCCTCCCGTAGATCCTCTCTCGGACGCTTGCCGGGCGGCCGGAGATCGTCAGACGCGACAGCGGCCGCGGCGCGGCGCCGAGCGCGGCGAGCCGATCCAGATCGTAGTCTTCGTAGGCCAAGATCACCTCGTCGTCCGGCGCCATGTATTGCCCCGCCGCCTCGGCGTAGCCCGTGCGCGCGACCTTCACGATCGCGTCGGGGCGCGACGGATGAACGAAGACCGAGCCCATCGCTCCCTCTCCGAGCAGCCGCGCCGGATCCGCGCCGTCCCATAGACGCGCGGATCGGAACCAGGAGTCGCGGAAGGTCAGGTTTCCGGAGTCCTCTTTCGGCAAGGTCCAGCTCGAGAAGTCCCGATCGCGCGGAGCGACGGAACGTCCGGCCCCGGCCGGCGCGGGCGCGGCCGTGACGGGAGCGGGCGCCGCCTCCAGGGACGGCGCGGCGAGGATGCTCGGCGCCGACGCGGCGGCGGTGAGCGGCAGCGGGGCGGCCGGGAAGGCCGCGACCGCCGCCGGCGCGGCGACGACCGAGACGGGCATGGCCTCGACGGAGAGACGCGGCACGGCCGCGCGCGCAAAGGGCGAGGCGGTCAGAAAAATACAAATGCGGAAGGCGAAACGGATCATCGCTCCCAGATTAGCCGGAGCGGCGGCGCGGCGCAAGGGCTGAAAGCCCCAAGAGCGGGGCCTAGCCGAGGCGGGTCATAGGACCCTGTACGGCCGGCGCGGCCCGGGCTATGATAGGACCATGGATGCCCTGACGTATCTTCGCGGCCACGTGCCGCTGTTCGCCGGCGTGAACGAGGAGAACCTGACCGCGCTCGCCCAGTCCTCGGAGCTGCTGTCGTTCAAGGCCGGGCAGACCATCCTCTTCAAGGGCGCGACCGTCGACGGGCTCCATGTCGTCGTCTCCGGCCAGGCCGACGTCTGCGTGAAGGCCTCGACGAAGGCCCTCGTCCGCGTCGCCGCGCTCGGCCCCGGCGAGGTGTTCGGCGAGATGTCCGTCGTCGAGATGGGGACGGCCGGCGCGACGATCAAGGCCTCCGACGAGGGCGCGGTCATCCTGATGATACCCCAAGAAGCCTTCCGCCGCGTCCTCCAGCAGGACGAGGGCTTCGCCGTGCGCGTCAACATGCTCATCGTCTCGCGCCGGACGGCGCCCGTCTCCGTCCCCGCGTAGCCTACTCGCTGAACGCGACCGACACCTCCCGCGCGTCCGCGCGCCCCTGATCGTCGACGACGCGCACGGTGCTGCGTCCCGGACGGGGCGTCCAGAACAAGGGCTTGCCGGCGATCGCGCGGCCCACCAGCGCCCCGTCGGCGAACCAGTACAGCTCGCGCGCGTCCGCGTCGGCCACGGCGGACAGCGGGATCGGTCCGGGCTCGGCGGCGGCCGCGTGGTAGGTCACGCCCGACAAGGGCGAGGTGATGCGCGGCGGCGTGCCGCGCCCGGAACGGTCGGTCAGGCCGCAGGCCGGGTCGTAGGCGGGGGGCGTTCGGCGCGGGACCCCCGCCTGCCGGAAGATGCGCAGCAGGTCGGACGGCCAGAATTCGAACACCTCCGCGCGGGCGCCGGCATGACCGCAGGCCCGCCGCCCGGAGCGCTCGTCGACGAGGATCTCGCGGTGGACGTCGCACGCCGCGATCGGGGAGACGCCGGGGATGAACCAGGTCTTCGCCCGGCGCGGGCAATGCGGCCCGGGAGCCGCTCCGGACACGGCGCAGACGTCGAGGGAGACGGCCGTCAGGCCGTTCCGGCTCAGGGCGTACTCGTCGCGCATCGGGCCCCGCGCCTGCAGCGCGTCGGAGACGTCGAAGAACAGCGGCGCCGCGGCCTCCGCGCCGACGAAGGCGGGGTTGCTCTCGCCCCGGAAGTCCCCGATCCAGACGACGAGCGCGTACCGGCCGAAGACGCCGGCGGCCCAGGCGTCCCGGAAGGCCCAGGAGGTGCCGGTTTTCCAGTAGACCGGCAGGACGCCCGCGCGCCACTCCTCGCGGAACGCCTGGCGCGGCCGCGGGCTGGACCGGAGGGCGTCCATCGTGAGGAATACCGCGTCCTGCGACAGCAGCCGGGCGCCCGGCGGCTTCGGGTCGGCGGCGGCGCGGCGCAGCGGCTTGAGCTCGCCGCCGTTGCCGAGCATCGCGTAGAGACGCGCGAGGTCCTCCATGCTCGTCTCGCCCGTGCCGAGGACGAGGCCCAGGCCGTAATGCTCCGCCGGCCGGGGCAGATCGACGCCCGCGGCTCTCAAGAACCCGTGCAGGCCGGGCGGGGCGAGCCTCGACGCCAAGGCGACCGCGGGGATGTTCCGGCTCTTCACCAGCGCTTCCCGCGCGGGCAGGGGGCCCGCGAAATCTCCGTCGAAATTCTCGGGGTCGTAGGCGCCGAAGGCGGCGGGCGCGTCCTTGAGCAGGCTTTGCGGGTGGATGAGCCCTTGGTCGAAGGCCAGCGCGTAGGCGAAGGGCTTGAGCGCCGATCCCGGGGAGCGCCGCGCGGTCAGCGCGCTGACCTGTCCCGAGATGGAGGCGTCCCGGTGATCGGCCGAGCCGACGGCGGCGACGACCTCCATCGAGGTGAAGTCGACGAGCAGCGCCGCCGCGTTGCGGATGCCGTGCTCGCGGCGCCGTTCGACGTAGCCGGAGATGAGCCTCTCGAGGAGCTTCTGCGCGTCGAGGTCCAACGTCGTCACGATTCTCTCCTCGCGGGTCCGGGAGAGTACGCGGCGCGCGAAATGGGGCGCGTCGAACGGCAGGTCCCGCGGCCCGCGCACCTCCCACGGCGTCTCGAGCGCGGCGCCGCGGCGCGCGTCTCCGGGATGCAGGGCGAGCCAGCGCGCGAACAGGCGGCGGCGGGCCTCCTCCAGGGTCCGCCGGTCCGCTCTTTGCGTCCGGGTCATGGTGCGGCGGACCGGGTTCTGGGGGATCACGGCGAGCGTGATCGCCTCGCTCAGGTCGAGGCGGGACACGTCCTTGCCGAAATAGGCGAAGCTCGCCGCGCCCGCCCCCTCGATGTTCCCTCCGTAGGGGACCAGGTTGAGGTAGGCCTCGAGTATGCGGTCCTTCGGATGAAGCAGCTCGAGCTGCAGCGCGCGCGCGATCTGGAGCGCCTTCCCCGCGGGCCGGCTCGAGTCGATGCCGTACTTGAGGCGGGCCAGCTGCATGGTGATCGTCGAGGCTCCGCGGCGGCGCGTCTTCGCCCCATAGGTCGTCCACGCCGAGCGGAGAAGGGACGCGGGGTCCACCCCCGGGTGGTACCGGAAGCGCCGGTCCTCGTGGAGCAAGGTCGCCTCGACGAGGACGGGGGACATCTCGCGCAGCGGCACCCAGAGACGGTAGCGCCCGTCCGCGGCCAAGGTGAGCTGGAGCAGGCGGCCGTCGCGCGCGTACACCGCGCGCGAGAAGACGAAGCCCTCGCGCAGCGGCGCGGGACGCGGCAGCGCGGCCTTCAGCGCGGCCGCGGACAGCGCGAGGACGAGGCCCGCGGCCAGGCGCCGTTTCATCGGACCTCGATGGAGCCGGCGGAGCCGAGGGCGGACACCGAGCGGTCGTACATGGATTCGGCGAACGGGGGAGGCACGACGAAGGTCCCGCGGCCGGCGGCCTTGACGCGGTAGGACAACTCGAGGACGCTCGAGCCCGCCGAGCCGAAGAACAGCACGCGGTCCTCGCGGATGTCCTGATACTCGACGCCCGGGGGCTCGTCCGCCCGCTCCTTCCACGACGGCTCGAAGCCTCCGGGCACGAGATCGACCACCGCGAGGTTCGGGACGCGGGCGCCGTCGAGCGAGCGCACGCGCAGGCGCACCGTGTAGTCGCGGCCGAGCTCGGCCGTCGTCACAACGTGATTCGTGTCATTAAGAATCTCGCGGAGGATCTCGAGCTTCCGGCGCACGGGCTCCGCCGGGACGGCGAGGTCGTAGCCCGACTGCGTCGTCTGATGGAACAGGCGGCGCGGCGAGAGGTTCTCCACCGAGATCGCCTTCGCCGCCGGCGTGAACTCCGCTTTCGCGAACAGCCCCGGAGGCAGCGCGAGCGCGCGCCGGCCGCCGGCCTCGAGGACCTCCTCGACGCGGGCCTCGCCGGGCTTGAGTTCCCCGGCCGCCGCCGCGTACGCGTCGAGGGCCAGGATCGAGTACGCGGCCGAGAGCGAGTTGTAGCTTCCGCGCTGCAGAGGGGCGACGACGCGCAGCACCGCGTCCGCGTCGAGCTTCGCCAGCCTCGCCGGGAAATGCCGGGCGAGAAGGTACAGGTACTGCGCCTCGTGGATCGAGTCGTCGTAGAACCACTCCCAATCCGGCGTCCGCGGCTCGCCGGTCGCCACGCCGCTCATGAGGGTCTCGGCCGGTCCGTCGAGATGCAGCATCGCATAGGACGAGGAGAGATAGGCCGCGGTCAGGTCCTTCCTCCAGGCCCGGTCGCCGTCCTTGTCGAACCGGGCGCGCAGGGCGTCGATCAGCGGGGTGGTGACGCGGCCGTTGCGGGTCAGCACGTAGGCCGCGTAGGCGCGCACCCGCTGCGGCGCGTCGGTCCCCGGGTCGCCCGCGGCGACCGCGTTCAGGTAGACGAGCGAGCGCTCCAGGAGCTCCGGCGGCGCGGCGTAGCCCTTCTCCTTCACCTCGGTCAGGAAGTGCGCCGCGTACACCGCCTGGAAAGGCGAGACATGCGAGTTGGCCGCCCACATGCCGAACGCGCCGTCCTCGTTCTGGCGCGAACGCAGGATGTCGACCGCCCGGGCGAGGTTCGTCTCGACGGTCTCCGGGGCGTAGCCGAACTCCGGGCGGCGGCGCAGGATCAAGGCGGGGAACGTCTGGCTGAGCACCTGCTCGGTGCAGCCGTACGGGTAGTTCTGCAGATACTGGAGCAGGCCCTTTGCGAGGACGAGGGGAACGGGGGAGACCGAGGTCTCGAGGGCGCGGTACGAAGGGTACAGCTTGCGCGGGACGGGGGACTCCCGGCGGCCCGTCTTCAAGTGCCCGGTCACCACCGTCACCTGATAAGGCATCGACGGGCGGACGCTCAGCGACAGCTCCCGCCGGGCCGTCTCCGACGAGAAGGCCGCCTCGAAGGTCAGCCGCGCCGCGCCCAGCGCGGGACGGGAGCGGAGGCGGAACACCGCGACGGCCTCGCGGTCCTCCGCGACGGGCACGAGCTTGACGCTCTCTCCGACGACCTCGAGGTGCCCGGAGGTCTTCAGCGCGACGCGGCCGACGGCGCCCGGCCCCGAGCCCTTCACGCCGTTGGCGACGGCCACGCTCGCCTCGAACTCGTCGCCGGGGGCGACGAAGAGGGGAGCGTTGGGGGAGAGCACGATCGCCTGGCGCACGAGGACCTTCTTCTGCGCGACGCCGATCGACGACGGCTCGGCCGCGACGGCGGTGACGCGCAGCGTCCCGTTGAACGAGTCGGGCACGAGGAAGGAGACCTCCGTGCCTTCCGGGCCCGTCTCGACGATTCCCGACCAGAACACCGCGGGCTTGTCGCGGCGGCGCTTGAACGGGTTGAGGTTCTTTCCGGCCGCGTCCCAGCCGTCCTTGTCTCCTCCCGGCGCCATCACGGACATGGACAGGCGGTATTCGGGGAGGAGAAGGTCGAGCAGCTGATAGGTCCGGACCTCCAAGGCGCGCTTGCGCAGGAAATGCGCGAGCGGATCCGGCGTCCTCCAGCCCGCGGCCTGCAGGATGCCCTCGTCGGAGGCGAACACCGCGACGCGCGACCGGCGCGGCGTGCTGACGCGCAGCGAGCACCTCCGCCCGGGCTTGAGATGCTCCGGAGCGGCGAGCGTCACCGGCAGCTCCCGGCGCGAGCGGCTCACGCTGAACGCGGCGACGCCGTGGGAGAGCGGGCTCATGAAGATCTCCCGTTCATGCGGCGCGCGCAGGAAGGTGACCGCGATGTAGGCGTTGCCCTCGACGCCGTCGGGAAGCCGGATGCTCTGGGTCGAGGCGCTGGCCGAGGCCCTGAACCACTTGTGCGCGTGCACCTTGTCGCGCTCGATGGAGATCAGGCCGGCTCCGGCGTAAGGCGCCTTGATCTGCATCTCGACGAGCTCGCCCGGCGCGTAATCGGCCTTCTCCAGGCGCAGCTGCAGCTCGGCGTTCTTCTCGAGGCTGCGCGACAGGTTGCCGTGGCCGGCGACCGAATAGCGCAGGCGATTGAGCTCGGAGCCGCCCGCGTCGCGCAGCACGAGGGCGTAGTCTCCCGGGGACGAGGCGTCGAGACGCAGGGAGCGCGGGCCCGCCGGAAGCTGCAGGGTCCGGGACGAGACGAACAGCTCCTTCTTGACCGATTGATAACGGTAGAGGCCGTCGCCGCCCTTGACGAGGGCGGATACCCAGCGCTCCTCGATGAGCTGGAGCGTGATGGAGGACGCGGCGACCGCCCGCCCTTCCGGGCCGACGGCCGCCGCCGTCACCGTGCGCGTGCTCCCGCGCGGCACATAGCGCAGGTCGCCGTCGGCCTTGAGACCGATCAGGTAGGGCCGGGGCGACACGAGCACCGCCGCCTGCGCGGCGACGCCGCGGCCGCCTTCGGCCTCGAAGCCCTCCGCCGTCAGCTCGAGGCGGTAGGTGCCCTCGGCGAAGCGCTCGAGCGGCATGTCGAAGGACGCGGCGCCCTCGGCGTCCGTCTTCGCGTCGTCGAGGCCCTCCGTGAAGCTCTTCCTCGCCTCCGAGGGGTCGAAGAACGCGTAGTCCGCGAACGCCTTGAAGGACGGGGCCGCGGGGGAGAGGCGGATGCGGGCGGCGACGCGCCGCCCCTCCGCGGGCGTGCCGAACAGGTTGTGCAGGCCGATCTCCGCCCGCAGGTCCTTGGGCGAGACCCAGCCTTCGGTCCTCTCTTGGGAGAAACGCGCCGTGATCCGAAGCCGGTCCGGCAGGAACTCCTCGACGCGCACCGTCGTCGAGCCGAGCAGCGCGCCGCGGCGTCCGTCCTTGACGATGTAGACGCAGACCATGAAGCTCCCGGTCAGCCCGTTCTCCTGCGTCTGATAATCGACCGTCTCGAAGCCCGCGGCGGACAGGGACAGCTTGACCTTCTTCACCTCGAGCCCCCGCGGGTCCAGGACGGAGATCTCGATCGGCATCCCGGCGAGATCCTGGCCCCACACGGTCGGCCGCACGATGACCCCCGCGTGGAACGCCTCACCCGGACGGTACAGCCCGCGGTCGCTGAACAGGTAGGCGGACAGCTCCCGCTCCCGGCCCTTCGTCGAGTCGCCCCCGACGTCGAAGCGCGAGACGTCGAGCCGCCGATCCTGACGGTCGAACGGGAGGAAGGAGAGGTCCTCGCCGGCGCGCACGACGAAGGCCGCCGGCTTGCGCTCCCGGTTGAAGCCGGACAGGTCGGGAAGGCGCGCGCGCCCCGCCCCGTCGGTCCCCGCGCTCGCGATCGGGAGGCCGTTGACCCCGACGACCTCGACGCGCGCCCCGGGGGCCGGCTCGCCGGTCGCCAGCGACTGCACGAACACGTCCCGGGTCGCGTCGGCGTTCTCCTTGACGAGCACGCCGAGGTCGGTGACGAGGATGAAGCGCGTGTCGGCGGGGCCCGTCGCGCGATTGAGCCTCGGGTCCCAGCCCTCGGCGCGGAGGAAGAAGAGCCCGTTGCGGGCGCCGGAGGCCGGAGATTGCAGATGGGGCGTGAAGTCGAACGCGAAGAAGTGGAGCCGGTCGGGCTCGACGCGGCCGAACTCCCGCACCTCCTCGAAACGCTCGGTGATGTTGTCCTGCCCGAACGACCAGCCGCGAAAGGCGGGGTTGGCGAAGTCCCCTTCGGTCTGGCTCGCGAGATCGTTGAGCCGGCTCGAGCGCACGCGGCCCGCCTCGAGGCGTACCGCGCGCTCGCCGAGGGAGTAGAGGGAGAGCTTCTTCTCTCCCGACAGCCGCAGCAGGGCGCCCTCGTGGAGGATCTTGATCTCCCGCGGGAATCCCGGCAGGCGGACGACTGCGTCGAAGTCCTTCGCCTGCACGTAGCCCCCGTAGGCGACGAGGCCGCGCGGCGCCTTGACGTACACCGCGGCGCCCGGCGGAACCCTGAGCTTGAAGCTGTGGACGGACGGGTATTCCCTCTCGGCGGCGACCGGCGTCAAAGCCGCGGCGGTGGAGCGGGCGAGCGTCTCCGGGCCGATCTCGGACGGATCGCTCCAATGATGGTTCCGTTCGACGGGGCGTCCGGGCGCCGCGGGCCGGTCGGCGGGAAGGAGCCACGCCTTGATCCGGGCCGCGAATTCCTTCTCGCTCACGCCGCCCGAGGCCTCGACGACGAGCACCTGCTCGGGCTCGAGCCGGTCGTTGCGCACGAGCTCGGCCCGGGCGCTCTCGATCCGGAAATAGTCGTACATGCTCGGCACTCGGACCGCGGCGGAGAGCGGGGCGGGGGTCTTCGGGCCTCCGCGCACCGGGCCTACGCCGGCGGCGGCGGCGACTTCCATCATCGCCGCCTCGATCGGTATGGGCAGCGGCTCGGAGGCGACGTAGGCTTCGCCGTGGAATTTGTCGTAGGCGACGGTGAACTTATGAGGAACTCGGTCCCGGTCGAACAGGCCCTGCTTCTGGCCGCTCATGACCATGGACAGGCGCTTCTCGAACGCGTCCGTGTCGACGGGATGGCTGAAGCGGAAGGTCGCGGCGACGCGCTTCAGCGCCGGATCCCGCGGGTCCACGTGGAACTCGGAGGAGGCGAGCGTCGCGGCGAACGGCGCCGTGACGAAGCGTCCCTCCAGGCTTTCCAGGCGGACGTGCCCCGGGAAGAACCCCTGCTCGAAGCGGACCGCGTAGCCCTGGCCCGCGGGCCAGTCCTCGTCCGGGGTGAAGATCATCTCGCGGTCGCTCGCCCACGACCAGGTCCCGCGCGCGCGCGGCGCGATGGATATCCCGCGAGTCACGGACTTGCCGATGTCCTCGAGCTTCGCGGCGGAATCGGAGAACGAGATTCGGACCGGATCGGGGCGCGCCCCGTCCGTCAACGGCGTCGGCCCCGGGCCGGACGCGCTCCACGACAGGAGGCGCGGCTTCGGGCGCGAGGACGCCCACTCGTGGACCGCGACGAGGACCAGCAGCAGCGCGAGGAGCCCGGATGCCGACCGGAGCTGGCCGCCCGGTCCTTGAAACCAGCGGCGCAGCGCTCCGGTCGTGTCCATTTGGCGTCCCCCGTCGGGATTACTCCCGGGGGACGCCGGAACTTACGCTGCGGCTAGAACGGGACTTCCTCGATCGAGTCGTCGCCGACGTCGGAGGACTTCGAGGCGCCGCCCGCGGGCCGGCCCATGCCGCCGCCGGAGCCGCCTTCCTTCTTGTCGAGGAACTCGAAGTTGTCGACGACGACGACCATCTTCGAGGCCTTCTTGCCGTCTTCCTTGCCGGTCCACTCCTCGAGGACGAGGTGGCCTTCGACGAAGATCTGCTGGCCCTTCTTGAGGTTCGACTCGACGAGGTCGGCCATCTTGCGGCCGGTCTCGCGGTTGAACACCTTCAGGTCGATCCAGACGGGGACGTCTTCCCACGCGCCGGTCGACGCGTTCTTCTTCCTGTTGTTGACCGCGAAGCCGATCTTGGCGACCTTGCCGCCGTTGCTGAAGGTCTTGACCTCCGGGTCGCGGGTGAGACGGCCGATCAGCATGACTTTGTTCAGGTTCGCCATCGAGGACTCCGTGGATCCGAGATTAAACCGCCGGGGATAGGATAGCAGAGCGAGCGCCCTCTTTTTAACCGCGGCTGATTTTTAGGGGATGTGTCACTAATGTTATCATAGGCGGATGCGGAGAAAAATGTGCGACTGAGGGCGAAAGCCGCCGTGGCTTTCCTGCCATTGGCGACCGTCTTCGTCCTGGTCGTCAGCTTGGCCGCGCGGCGGGGCATCCAGGGGATCGTCCTTCAGGAGGCGGTCAGCCGAGTCCGCCCCCAGGGCGTCGAGCTCGCGGCCGGGCTGGCGCCGCTGGTCGCCGCGGGACGCGAGGCCGTCCTCCTCCCCCGGCTGCAGGCGGCGCAGGCCCAGACGGGAGCGGAGTACGTCGCGCTGTTCGACGCCTCCGGCCGGACGGTCGCCCACACGAACGTGCTGCAGACCGGCAAGCTCGCGGCGGCCGGTTCCCTGCACGAGCTCGCCACGAGGCCGGGCTGGGAGCGCGTCTCCGCCCCCGGCGGCGACCTCCTCGTCCTGTCCATCCCGGTGTTCGAGCCGATCTCCGATTTCCTGCTCTCGGCCCGGTCCGGGAACCGGCGCCTGGGCGAGCTCCAGCTCTCCCTGTCGATCGCGCGCTCCCTCGAGTCGGCGAACCGCATCGCGAACTTCGTCGCCGGCCTGGTCGGCGTCTTCTGCCTGATCGCCCTCGCGGCCGCCTTGGGCCTGATGCAGTGGCTGCTGGGGCCGGTGCGCCAGCTGTCGGAGGCGACGGCCCGCATCATGACCGGAGACTACGCGAGCAAGGTCCCCGTCGTGACGAAGGACGAGGTCGGGGAACTGGCCGCGGCCTTCAACGAGATGAGCTCGACCTTGTCGCGCACGACGGTCTCGCGCGACGAGCTCGCGAAGGCGCTCGTCGTCGCCCGCGGGACCATCGAGGCCTCGTCCGAGGGCATCCTCGTCTACGACCTGGACGGGAAGGTTTTGACCTGCAACCGGCGCTTGATGGAGATGTGGGACCTGACGCCCGAGATCCTCGCCCTCGGCCGCCCGGCGATCGTCCAGAGGGTCCGTCAGGTCATGGAAGACCCCGATTCGTTCGAGAAGAAGGCGGACGAGGCCGTTCACGACAACGAGCACGAACGGATCGACGAGCTGTGCCTCAAGAACGGCCGCGTCATCCGGAAATCGGTGCGGCCCATGTTCATCGACGGGAAGGTGTTCGCCCGCGTGCTCGCCTTCGAGGACCTGACGATGCTGCGCGAGAGCGAGCGGGCCCTGGAACGGGCGCGCGACACGGCGGTGCAGACCGCCCGGGTCAAGTCGGAGTTCCTCGCCAACATGAGCCACGAGCTGCGGACTCCGCTCAACGCCCTCGTCGGCTCCGCGGAGCTGCTGCGCGACGGCGTCCTCCAGCCCGACCAGAAAGCGCTCGTGGAGGGCGTGGATAAGGCCGCGTCCGCGCTGCTGAGCATGGTCAACGACGTGCTCGATTTTTCCAAGATCGAGGCCGGACGCCTCGCCATGGAGAAGATACCCTTCCGCCTCGGGGGCGTGCTGAAGGACGCGCTGTCGATCGCCCAGCCGCGGGCCGCCGACAAAGGCCTGGACCTGGCGTGCGAGTCCGGCGCGGCGTGCGAGGATGTCCTGCTCGGCGATCCGACGCGCCTGCGCCAGATCCTGCTGAACCTCCTCGACAACGCGGTGAAGTTCACCCCGAGGGGATCGGTGCGGCTGGACTGCCGGATCACTCCGCGCGGCGGCGACGACGTGACGCTGGAGATCGTCATCGCGGACACGGGCATCGGGATCGAGCCCGAGGTCCTTCCTCGCGTCTTCGGCGCCTTCACCCAGGCCGACAGCTCGACGGCGCGCCGCTTCGGCGGCACGGGCCTCGGCCTTTCCATCTCCAAGAGCCTCGTCGAGCTCCTCGGCGGGACCATCGGGGCCGACAGCGAGCCGGGCAAGGGCTCGACCTTCTGGGTGCGCCTGCCGTTCGAGCGGGCTTCGTCCTCCCCGGAGGGCGCCGCTCCCGTCGAGGAGCGGGGCGTCCGCCCGTCCGCCGTGTCCCGCCGGGACCGCCAGCGCGTGCTGATCGTGGAGGACAACGCGATCAACCGCCGCCTGCTCCTCATGCAGATCGGCAAGCTGGGCCGCCCGGCGGACGCGGCGGCCAACGGAGAGGACGCCCTCGAGGCGATCGGCCGGAACGAGTACGGCCTGATCCTGATGGACTGCCAGATGCCCGGCGTCGACGGGTACGAAGCGACGCGCCTCCTGCGCGAGGCGGAGTCCGGGCGGCGGCGGGTGCCGGTCGTGGCCCTGACCGCCCACGCCGGCGAGAGCGACCGCGCGCGCTGCCTGGCCGCGGGCATGGACGATTACCTGCCCAAGCCGGCGACGCTCGACGACCTGTCCGCGGTCCTCGATCGCTGGGACCGGCCGTTCGACGAGACCGCGGCCAAGGCGTACGCGGCGCTGGCCGCGACCGACGACGCCTCCTTCCGGGGCCTCCTCGGGGAGTTCATCGAGGACTCCTCCGCCCGCCTGCGTCAGGCGCGCGCGGCGGCCGAGGCGGGCGACCGCGCCGCGATGTCCGCGCAGGTCCACGCGGTCAAGGGCGCGGCGGCGTCGCTGGGCGCGCGGGGCTTGCGCGAGCTGTGCCGCCGCGTCGAGCTCGCGGAGGAAGCGGGGCAGGGCGCCGAGGTCGCGTCGCTGCTGGCTCAGGCCGAGCACGAGGTGGGACGCATCCGCGAGGCGGAGGGCGCGCTGCATGCGTAGGCCCGCGCCGACGACGCTCGCCCTCCTCCTGGCCCTGCTCGCCCCGCCGGCGGCGGCCCAGAGCGACAAGGCGAAGGAAGCGTTCCGCTTCTTCGCCGAGGAAGGCCGCGCTTCGACCGCGCTGCGGCGCGTCTCGCCGACGCAGGGGTCTCCGGTGCCGGTGGACGTGATCACGGCCGAGGAGATCGCCGCCTCCGGAGCCTTGCACCTGTGGGACCTGCTGCGCTTCCGCGTGGGGCTCGACGTGATCGAGGGGCGCTCGAGCGCCGGCTCCAACCGGGCCGTGGTGTCGGTGCGCGGCATCCCCCGCGACGGGACCCACGAGCTCCTGGTGCTGCTCGACGGACGCAGCGTCTACGACCCGCTGGGGGGCGCGACCTTATGGGAACGGATCCCCGTGCAGCTCCAGGACATCGAGCGCATCGAGATCGTGCGCGGGCCCAACGCCGCCCTGTACGGCTCGAACGCGGGCCTGGGCGTCATCAACATCATCACGCGCCGTCCCGCCGCGCCGCGGCTGGGCCAGGCGACGGTCAAGGGAGGGACCCAGCGCACGGGCGAGCTTTCCGCCGCGGGCGAGGCGGCCGGCGAGCGCGGCGGGCTGCGCCTGAGCGCGACCTCCCGCGCCGAGGGGGGCGCGCCGACCGTGGCGGACCCCTACACGCAGGGCCACGACTTCCTCCATAAGCACTCCGGCGATCTTCGCGGCTGGACGCGCCTCGGCGACGGCCGGCTCGAGCTGCTGTCGGGCATCGCCGCTCAGAGCTTCGGGAAGACCAGCGCCAACCTGCCGCAGCAGGGCGACCTGTCGCATTATCAGACCGTCCGCCTGGAAAGCCCGACGGGGCCCGACTCGACCTTGGAGCTGCGCGTCTCCCGCAACGAGTCGATCTCCCGCGAATACTCGGGCGGGAGCGGCCTCGACACGAGCACGCGCTTCTGGCAGTACGACGCCGAGGGCTTCCACACCGTGGCATGGGGCGGCGGGCGCCTGCACACGACCTACGGCGCCGCCTGGCGCTACGCCGCCTCGCGATCCAGCTACCTTTACGGCGCGACCCCGCTGCAGGCCAACCGCACCATGCGCGGCTTCCTGCACCAGTCGATCCAGGTCCTGCCCACCGTCAGCGTCATGGGCGGCCTCAACCACGAGACGGCCAACGTCGGCGGCTACCACAAGGATTTTCAGGGCGCCCTGCTCTGGGCCCCCGTCGAGGAGCACTCCTTCCGGGCCTCCTACGCCCGCGCGAACATCAAGCCGCAGATCCTGCATCGCTACGCCGATTTCTTCTCGAACGGCGGGTTCGTGCACGTCGCGGGCAACCCGGACCTGAAGCCGTCTCCGCTGACGAACTACGAGGCCGGCTGGCGCGGCCTGTTCCTCGACAGGGCCCTGACTTTGGAGCTGACCGGCTTCTACACCGAGATCCGGGACCACATCAACCTCGACGCGGCCAACGGTCCCGCCGCCGTCAACTTCACCTACGACAACACCAACACGGTGGCCCTGCGCGGGCTCGAGGCGGGGCTGCGCTGGCGCCCCGGACCGGGGCGGTCCTTCTACTCCAACTACACGCAGGAGACCGTCGCCGACCAGGACGGGCACGCGATCTATCTGAACACGACGCCGCGCCACAAGGTGAACCTGGGCTTCGACTGGGCTCTCCCGTTCCAGCTGCGCGCGTCCATGAACGCCGGCTGGAAGGACGCCTACAAGGCCGACTCGACCTCGGGAGCGGCGCAGGAGTACGTGCACGCCTTCTGGCGCGTGGACGCGCGCGTGTCCTGGTCCCCGGCGTCCTGGCTCGAGCTGTTCGTCGCCGGGCAGAACCTGGAGCAGGCCTATCGGCGCGAGTACGTCGACGGCCTGCTCGTCCCGCGGCGCATCCAAGGCGGCGCGACGGTGAGGTTCTGATGCGCGCCGCGCTGCTCGCCGTGCTGCTCCTGGCCCCCGCGGCGGCCCGCGCCGCGGAGGCGCTGGTCGTGCTCAGCGAGCCGCTCTCGCCGTCCTTTCGCGAGGCGCTCGACGGCTTCCTCGCCGAATGGGGGCAGTCGGTCGACACCGCGTCCGCCGGACGGGCCTTGCCTCCGGGACAGCCCGGCGTGGTCATCGCGTTCGGCGGGCGCGCCGCGTCGCGGGCGCGCAAGACGGGGGCGCCGATGGTCGTCGCGCTCGCTCCGGGCTACCGGGACGAAGGCCGCGCGGCCGCGACGGTCCGCGTGGCGATGACCCCTTCGCCGGAGCGCTTCATCAGCGCGCTGTCGGCGGCCGGCGTGCGCCGCCTGCTCGCGGTGCGCGCGGTCGCCGGGGAGCCGGAGTTCCTCCAGCGCGCGTCCGCCGCGGGCGCGCGGGCCGGCATCCGCATCGACGAAGGCCTGCTCGCGGAACCCGACGGCCTGCCGCATCTCCTGCGGAAGGAAGGGGTGCTCGCGGACGCGGTGTGGCTGGCGCCGGACCCCGGCTCGGTGACCCCGGAGAACTTCGGCGTCGTTCGGGAGTTCTCCCGGGCGCGCTCGCTGCCGTTCTTCGCCCCCGCGGCGGGCCTCGTCATGGACGAGGTGCGCGGCGACCTGACCGTCTCCTTCCGCGAATGCGGCCGGGAGGCCGCGCGCGCGGCCCGGGAGCTGCTCGCCGGACGAGCCACGGCGCAGACCGTCTACCCGCCCCCGACGGCCGACACGACGGCGGTCCTGCTGTCGACCTCTGCTCCCCCGAGCCGTTAGCGCGGGGAGGCGGCGGCGGCCGTCCAGGCCGCGACGTGTTCGAAGGTCTCGGGATCCTCGAACATCTGCACGCCGTGGCCGGCCGGAGGGTAGAGCGCGGCCGCGGCCTTGGCCGCCTCGAGCTCCCGGACGCCGATGAGGGAGTAGCCGTCGGCCGGAGACGCGGCGGCAAGGGTCTTGAGCCCTTTGCGCGTCCTCAGCGTCACCCCGCGATACTGGCTCGCCGGGGACAGCAGGAGCAGGAACGGGGCGGACTTGCGTTCCGCGGCGACGATCGAGGCGAGGTTGGCGCCGATCGAGGCGCCGCCGAAGGCGATGCGCTCGTCGGGCACGCCCCGGGCCTTGAGCCAGGCGGCCGCGGCGCGCAGGTCCTCGGCGGCGGCGGGCCAGGAGAGCCGGGCGTCGAAGCCGGTGAAGTCCGTCGAGCCCGGGGGCCCGCGGCGGCTTCCGGCGTGGCCGCGAAGGTCGAGCGCGAGCGTGCCCACGCCCTTGGCCGCCAAGGCCTCGGCGAAGCGCGTCCATTCGACGCCGGCGCTGCCCACGCCGTGGGCGAGGACCACGGTCGCCTTGCCTTTGGCCGCGGGGCGATAGGACGCCGAGATCGACCAGCCGTCCTTCGTCGCGAAGCTCACGGCCTGTGCCGCCGCGAGGGCGACGGCGGCCGCCGCGGAGGCGGTCACCGGCATCGCATCGCCAGCTCGTAGCCGGCGTTGTACACCGCAAACACCGAGTCCTGCACGCGCACGATGCTGCGCATGAGCTCCTCGGTCTTGTTGCTGAAGTTCTTGTCGTTGGCCCAGTTGTTCTCGATGACGACGGCGCGGACGGCGGTCATGTCGGTGTATAAAGCGTTCAGGGTCAGCTGCAGCTGCTGGACCTGGCCGAGGATCAGGAGGCCGGTCTGGTACATCTCCGGGTCGGGGAGCGCCTGAGACTGGGCGATGCGCTGGCGGGCGGTCAGGTAATAGAGGTTCTGGCGCACCTGGTCGCACCCGGTCGTCAGCGTCTCGAAGTTGTTGATGATCGTGTCGAGGCTGGGCTGGGGGTCGGGCTGGGCGTAGGCGTAGCGCAGGTTGTCGCCCTGGGCCTTCACGTATTGATGGATCTGCGCGAGGTTGGCCACCTGCTGCGCGACCTGGCCGGCGATGGCCTTCATCACCGGGATCATCATCGGGTCGCTCTGCTGGCGCGCCATGCGGTCGCGCGCCGTCAGCAGGGCGTCCCAGAAGAAGCGTTCCTGCCAAAGGGTCGGAGCTTGGCTATCAATAGCCGCCGCGGGAAGGGCGGACGCGAGGAACAGGGCGGCGAGGGCGATTCGGCGCATCAGCCTTAGTATAACGGATAAACCACAAAGACACCAAGACGCAAAGAGCTCCAAATTCACGGGATTTTATCCCCCAATACCGCCAGCGCCGGCGGTGCCGCACGGTCGGAGGGATCGTTCGATTGTCTTGAGATAAAACTGTCTCCCAGCCTGCGACTCAAACCCGCCCCGTGAACTTGGAGACAAAGAGCGCCGACGACTCGGCGTCTTTGTGTCTTTGTGGTTCAGCGGTTTCTTTGTTAACATCAACGGATGGACACCGACGACGTTCTCGCCCTGGTGGGACGGCTGTTCGTCGCCATCATCTTCCTCGCCTCGGCGTTCGGCAAGATCACGAATTTCGACGGGACTCTGCAGTTCATGGAGTCGCACGGCATGCCGGCGGTGAACCTCCTCTGCGCGGGAGCGATCGCGGTGGAGGCGCTCGGGGCGATCGCGGTCATCCTCGGCTACAAGACCCGCTGGGGCGCGGCCGCGCTCGCGGCGTACCTCGTCGCCGCGACCTGGGTGTTCCACACCGGCCCCGACCAGCGCATCCAGCTCCTGAAGAACCTCGCGATCCTGGGCGGCCTGCTCAACCTCATCGCCCGCGGCCCGGGCGGCATCAGCCTCGAGGGCGGGGGGAAGGCGTGAGCAAGGAAAAGCCGGCCGCCCATCAGGTCCTCGCCCGCAAGTATCGCCCGAAGGGCTTCGAGGAGCTCGTCGGCCAGCCCGCCGTCTCTCAGACCCTCGCCAACGCGCTGACGACCAAGCGCGTCCATCACGCGTACCTGTTCACCGGCCCGCGCGGCTGCGGCAAGACGACGACGGCCCGCATCCTCGCCAAGGCGCTCAACTGCGAGAAGGGTCCGACGCCGACGCCCTGCGACGAGTGCTCCTCCTGCCGCGAGATCGCGCTGTCCTCGAGCCTCGACGTGCTCGAGATGGACGCCGCCTCGCACACCGGCGTCGACGACGTGCGCGAGGTGATCATCGAGACCGTGGCGCTCGCCCCGACGCGCGACCGCTACAAGGTCTTCATCATCGACGAGACGCACATGCTCTCGAACTCGGCGTTCAACGCGCTCCTCAAGACCATCGAGGAGCCGCCGCCGCACGTCGTGTTCATCCTCTCCACCACCGAGGTGCACAAGGTCCCCGCGACGATCGCCTCCCGCTGCCAGCGCTTCAAGTTCCGCCCCGTCGGGCCGGAGCCCCTGGCCGAGTACCTCTCGGGGATCGCCAAGAAGGAGAAGATCTCCGTCGAGCCGGAGGCGCTGGCCCTGCTGGCGCGCGCCGCCGAAGGATCCCTGCGGGACGCCATCAGCCTGCTCGACCAGTGCCGATCGGCCGGCGAGGGCAAGGTCACCGTCGACTCGGTGCGCGAGATGTTCGGCTTCGTCCCCCAGGATCTGCTGATCGGCGTGGCGGGCGCGCTGCTCGCGCGCGACCCCAAGGCGCTCGCGGGCTGGCTCAAGAAGATCTACGAGGAGGGCGTCGAGCCCGCGCAGCTGATCAAGGACCTGCGCGCCGCGATCGAGGGCGTCTACCTCGTCAAGCTCGGCGCGGGCGAGCCCGTCGACGCCCTGTGGACCAAGGCGCTCGACGGGGCCTCGGCCGACGCCCTCGGCTTCCTGATGCGGCGCCTCAACCGCGCGCTCGAGGAGCTCCGCTACGGCGACTCCCCGCGCCTGGCGCTCGAGCTCGGCCTGTTCTCCGCGATCGAAGCCGCGCACGATCTCGGCGCCTGGGTCGCCCGCCTCGAGGCGCTCGAGAAGCGCCTCGCCGCCGGCGGCGGCGGCAGCGGCCTGTCGCCCGCGCCGGCCCTGACGCCGCGCGCGATCCCTCCGTCGGAGACGCCGCGCCCCGTCACGGCCAAGCCTCTCGAAGGCGCCCCGGCGACTATCCTTGAGGATAGTCGTGGAGCGGCGCCCGCCCCGGGTATGGGAGCGATATCTTGGCCGGCGCTCATCGAGGCGGTCTCGAAGACGAAGATCACCTTGGGCTCCGCGCTCGAGCGCGCCAAGGGCGAGCCCGTCGGGAGCGGCTACCGCATCACCTTCCCGAAGGCCTTCGACCTCGACATGGCGAAGCGCTCGGCCTCGATCCTGGAGTCGGCCCTGCAGGCTTTGGCGGGACGCCCGGTGGCGCTCGAGCTCGCGCTCGGCGCGGCCGACGCGCCCGCGGTCAGCGAGATCGTCGACCGCGGCATGCCCGAGCCCGCGACGGGCGTCGACGCCCCTCCCGGCACGCGCTGGAAGGACATCGGCGAGGGCGCTCCCGGCGCCGGCACCGGCGGCCTGAAGAACGCCGAGGGAGTGTTCGGCGGCAAGGCCAGGATCATCAAGAAGCCGCAGTCATGAAAGCCTTCGAGAAGCTGATCGGATCCCTGAAGCGCCTGCCGGGCGTCGGGCCGAAGCAGGCCGAGCGCTTCGCCATCCACCTCCTGCGCGCGCCGCGCACCGAGGTCGAGGGCCTCGTCGACGCGCTGCGCGAGGCCAAGGCCGGGGTGCGCCTGTGCGCGCGCTGCCTCGACTTCACGGACAAGGAGGTCTGCCGCCTCTGCTCCGACCCCGCGCGCGACGCCGGGCTCATCTGCGTCGTCGAGGAGACCCAGGACCTGGCGGCGCTCGAGCGCTCGCGCGCCTTCGGCGGCCTCTATCACGTCCTTCACGGCTCGCTGGCCCCGCTCGACGGCGTCGGCCCCGACCGCATCAAGGCCAAGGAGCTCGTCGAGCGCGTGCGCGCCGGCGGCATCCGCGAGATCGTGCTCGCCACCGATCCCGACACCGAGGGCGAGGCGACCGCCCTGTATCTCGCCCAGATCTTAAAGCCCTTCCCGGTCAAGGTCACGCGCATCGCGCACGGCGTGCCGCTGGGGGGCGACCTCGACTACCTCGACGAGCGCACCCTGTCGTACGCCTTGTCGGGACGCCGGGAAGTCTAGCGAAGGAGCCCATCATGCGCTATGAAAACGTGCTCGAAGCCATCGGCAACACGCCGCTGATCCGTCTCAACCGCCTCGCGAAAGGGCTCAAGCCCAAGATCTACGTGAAGGCCGAGTTCATGAACCCCGGCGGCTCGGTCAAGGACCGCATCGGCGTGGCGATGATCGACGACGCCGAGCGCAAGGGCCTGCTCAAGCCCGGGGGCACCATCGTCGAGGGCACGTCGGGCAACACCGGCATCGGCCTGGCGCTCGTCGCCGCCCTGCGCGGCTACAAGCTCATCTTCACCATCACCGACAAGCAGTCGCGCGAGAAGATCAATCTATTGAAGGCGTTGGGCGCGGAAGTGATCGTCTGCCCGACCGCCGTCGAGCCCGAGGATCCCCGCTCCTACTACTCCGTCGCCGACAAGATGACCGCCGAGATCCCCGGCGCCTACCACCCGAACCAGTACGAGAACCCGGAGAACCCCAAGGTCCACTACCGCACGACGGGCCCCGAGATCTGGACCGACACCGAGGGCGAGATCACGCACTTCGTCGCCGGCATGGGCACGGGCGGCACGATCTCCGGCGTGGCGAAGTACCTCAAGGAGCAGAACCCGAAGATCAAGATCATCGGCTCCGATCCCGTCGGCTCCCTGTACTACGACAAGATCGTCCACAACAAGCTCGGCGTCGCGAAGCCCTACGTGGTCGAGGGCATCGGCGAGGATTTTTTCCCGGGCACGATGGACCTCGAGTGCGTCGACGACGTGATCGTCACGCCGGACAAGGACTGCTTCCTGATGACGCGCAAGCTCGCGACGATGGAGGGCATCCTCACCGGCGGCTCCGGCGGCTCGGCGGTGGTGGCCGGCCTCGAGTACGCGAAGAAGCTCACGGAAAAAGACTTCATGGTCATCCTCGTGCCCGACACGGGCATGCGCTACCTCTCCAAGATCTACAACGACGAGTGGATGAAGGAGAACCAGTACTTCGAGAGCGAGGTGCACCTCAAGGTCGCCGACATCCTCGCCTCCAAGCGCAAGCACGGCAAGGGCGGCAAGCTCGCGACCGTCAAGCCCACGGACAAGATGTTCGCGGCGATGGCGCTGATGCGCAAGCTCGACATCTCCCAGCTGCCCGTCTTCGAGAAGGACAAGGTCGTCGGGACCGTCATGGAGGACGAGATCCTCGGCCACATGCTCAAGGGCCGCGACATCAAGAAGATGATCGTGCGCGAGGCGATGACCCAGGCGCTGCCCGTGCTCGCCCCCGAGGCGCGCGTCGAGTCCGTCCTGCGCTACTTCACCCCCGACCGTCCGGCCGTCCTGGTCAAGACGGGCAAGTCGTCCTACGACATCGTGACCAAGTACGACGTCGTCAACGCCGTATCCCGCGCCTCGGAGAACCTCTGATGAAGATATTCCTTCCGCTCCTGCTGCTGTGCGCCGTCGCGACCTTCGCCGAAGACGGCGCGGACGGGGCCCTCGTCGTCCCGGCGGCGGACGCGGAGGCGGCTCCCGCCGCCCCCGCCGCCGAGGTCGTCGAGGCGCCGAAGGCCGCGGCGCCGGAGGAGCCGGCTGATCTTCCGCGCCCGTCGATGCTCGAGGATAAAAAGGAAGAAGCCAAACCCGAGCCGAAACCCGAGCCGAAGCCTGAGCCGAAGCCCGAGCCGAAGGCCGAGCCCAAGCCGGTTCCCGCGGCCGCCAAGGCCGCCGGCCCCGACGAGGAGTTCGCGTTCGCCAAGGCCGCGGCCGAGGACGCCGAGGGCAAGGTCTCCGAGGCCTCGATGGAGGAGCTCGCCGTCTTCGTGCGCCGCCACCCCGCCTCCGAGCAGGCCCCCGAGGCCATGCTCCTGCTGGCGGGCCTGCGCCAGAAGAACGGCGACTGGCAGGTCGCCACCGCTTCCTTGCTCCGTCTCCTTTATGAGTACCCGGACACGAAGGTCGGCCTGCGCGCGAAGTCCGACTATCTGACCGTGGTGGACAAGAAGGCGTCGCGCCGGCACCGCCCTATCCTCAACGAGCTCGTGAAGCTGCCCGAGACCGCCGACAAGGCCGACCGCCTGTCCGCGCTCTGGCAGAAGCTCGCGCAGCTCGCCCCCGACGCGCTGTACGAGCCTGTCGCCGCGGAGATACGCGACTTCACCGTGCGCTTCCCCGGCCACAAGGACGGCGACAAGCTCCAGGCGGCGCTGGCGCGGCTCCACGCCGCCAACGACAAGCCCGCGGCGGCCCTCCTGTCCTGGCGCAAGCTGCTCGCGCTGTTCCCGGAGAGCCCCGCGCGGGCGCAGGCTCAGATGGCCGTCGGCGATCTGCTCGCGGACGCCCTGCGCGACCCGAAGAAGGCGATCGACGCCTATCAGGAGCTCGTGGAGAAGTATCCGAAGGCGCCCGAGGTCCAGGCCGCCCTCGAGAACTCGGCCCGGCTCTTCGACGAGAAGCTGCGCCAGTACGCGCTCGCCGTGGAGATGCACGAGCGGATCGTCAAGCTGTTCCCGAAGACGCCCGCTTCTCTTGCGTCCCTCAAGGCGATCGCCAAGCTTCAGCGCGACCGCCTGAACGCCTCCGACGACGCGGTGAAGACCTTGATGCGGCTGTCCTCCATGCACGGCGGCCAGGACGGCATCGACGCCCTTCTGCAGGCGGCCGACTACGCACGCCGCGATCTGAAGGATTTCACCCGCCAGGCCGAGATACTGCGCAAGGTGTCCGACGACTACGCCGGCGCCAAGGAGGCGCCGCAGGCCCTGTACGACGCCGCCGGCGTCTACGAGGACTCGGTCAAGGACAACGCCAAGGCGATCGAGCTATACAAGGAAGTCGGGGACAAGTTCCCGTCCCACAAGCTCGCCAAGAAGGGCTCCGACCGGGCCGCCAAGCTCGGAACGGCGAACTAGCGGTCGGGACCTATTGAGGGGGGGCTCCGGATTTCCTAGAATGGCTCTGATGCCCACCGCCAAGGCCGCCAAGACTTCCGCCAAAACCGCCCCCGCCGCCGACGCCTATAAAAAGCTCGGCGCCGCCAAGCTCCTCAAGATCCACGAATTGATGGTCCGCGCCCGCCTCCTGGAAGAGCGCCTCATCAAGATGAGCAAGGGCGGCGACGGGTTCTTCTGGATCGGCGGCCCCGGCGAGGAGGCCTTCAACGTGCCCCTGGGCCTGCAGATCAAGAAGGGCCACGGCGTCAACTACGATTTCCTGCACCTGCATTACCGCTCGGCGGCCATCGTGCTCTCGATGGGCGCCGAGCCGATCGACTCGGTCCGCCAGATGCGCTCGGTCGGGACCGACCCGTACTCGAAGGGCCGCAACTTCGTCAACCATTACGCGATCCCGGAGTACAACGTCGTGCCCATCTCGCCGACGATCGAGACGCAGTACTCGACGGCGATCGGCACCGGCATCGCCCAGGCGCGCGCCAAGACGGACGCGATCACCATCGTCAACGGCGGCGACGCCGGCACGGCCGAGGGCGACTTCCACTCCTGCCTGGTCTGGGCCAACCGCCCGGCGCTCCCGCTCCCGGTCCTGATCATCGTCGTCAACAACGGCTGGGGAATCTCGACCGAGATGAAGACCCAGCACGGCGAGAAGAACATCTCCGACTGGGCGAAGGCGTTCCCGGACATGCCCGGCCGGACCATCGACGGCAACGACGTCCTCGAGTCCTGGAACGCGATCGAGGAGGCGATGGCCTACGTCCGCAAGCATCGCCGGCCCTATCTCCTCGAGGCGAAGTGCAGCCGCCTGTACGGCCACTCCTCGTCCTCCGGCGCCAACCGCATCCCCGAGACGGACTGCATCGCCCTGCTCGAGGACAAGCTCGTCAAGCACGGCGTCGTCAAGGTGGACGGCATCAAGAAGGTGTGGGAGCGGGAGATGCTCGCGCTCGACGAGGCCCACAAGCAGGTCAAGGCCGAGGCCTTCCCCGCCGTCGAGACGGTGTGGGAGGACGTGTTCGCCGACGGCCTGCCCCCGTCCTATCCGACGAAGGGAGGCAGCTGACCCATGGCCAACATGGCGCAGGCCATCCGCATGGCCCTCCACTACGGCGAGCAGAACCTCGGGGTCACCGAGATCTTCGGCGAGGACGTCGGCCCGCCGCTGGGCGGCGTGTTCACCGCGACGCAGGGCCTGGAGAACGCCTGGAACAGCCCGCTCGACGAGCGCGGCATCATAGGAGCGGCGCTGGGTCTCGCGTGGGCGGGCGGACGTCCCGTCGCCGAGATCCAGTTCGTCGACTACATCTTCAACGTCGTCGACATGCTCAAGCTCGCCGCCAACGGCCACTGGTCGTCGGGCGGGCGCTACAAGACGCCGCTGGTCGTGATGACCCCGACCGGCTCCGGCATCCACGGCAGCATGTACCACTCCCACTCGTTCGACTCCGTCGCGAGCAAGCTCCACGGCATGAAGGTCGTCTGCCCCTCGACGCCGCTCGACGCCTACGGGCTGATGATCGCGGCGATCAAGAGCAACGACCCCGTCCTCTACCTCAAGCCCAAGGCCCTGCTGCGCTCCAAGGGCGAGGAGCTCATACCCGGCGAGCCCGCCGACGAGAAGCTGCTCCACGGGATGATCGACGCGCCGCTCGGCGATCGCACGAAGTGGAAGGCGACCTGGCCGAAGCTGACCGACTACACCGTCGAGATCGGCAAGGCGAAGGTCTCCCACGCCGGAGCCGACGCGACCGTCGTCACCCACGGCCGCATGGCCCCGATCTGCCTGGACGTCGCGCGCCGCCTCAAGGCCGAGGGCAAGGGCTCGCTCGAGGTCATCGACCTGCGCTCGCTGATCCCCTACGACTGGGAGGCGATCAAGGCCTCGGTCAAGAAGACCGGCCGCGTCGTCTTCGTCAACGAGGAGACCGAGATCACCAATTTCGCCGAGCACCTCATCCGCCGCCTGGTCGACGAGTGCTTCTACGAGCTCAAGGTCCGCCCGCGCCTGCTCGCCGGGAAGGCCACGCCGGGCATCGCCCTGTCGCCGAACCTCGAGTACTTCATCCAGCCCCAGGCGAAGGACGTCGAGCGCGCCGTCTCCGAGCTGCTCGCCGACCCGGCGTAGACCGGTGACGCCGGCCTATCGCGCCCTGCTCGAGCGGCTGCGCTCCTTCAGCGCGCTGACGAAAGCCGAGGGCCTCCTCGCCTGGGACCACGCCGTCATGATGCCCCCGGCCGGCGCCGCCTCCCGCGCCGAGGCCTGCGCCGCCGTCGGCTCCGCGATGCACGCCCTGATCGCGGGCGAGGACTTCGGCCGCCTGCTCGACGCGGCGGAGGCGGAGAAGCCCGCCGGCGCGACCGAGGCCGCGATGCTCCGCTGGTCCCGGCGCGAGTTCGAGCGGCGCCGCCGCGTCCCCGCGGCGCTGGTCGAAGAACTCGCCCGCCACGCCGCCCTCAGCCACGGTCTCTGGGTGGAGGCCCGGGCCAAGAGCGACTTCGCCCTGTTCCGCCCCGCCCTCGAGAAGATGTTCGAGCTCAAGCGCCGCCAGGCCGAGGCGCTCGCGCCGTCCGGCGACCTGTACGACGCCTGGCTCCAGGAGTTCGAGCCGGGCATGACCACGGGCGAGGCGGCGGCCCTGCTCGGCGCGATCCGCGAGGGGCTGGCCCCTCTGGCCAAGGCAGTCCTCGCCCGGGGCGCGGACGCGCCCGCCCTGAGCGGACGCTTCCCCGTCGACGCGCAGAGGCGCCTCGGCGAGCTCGCGGTGCGCGAGATGGGCTTCGACCTCACCCGCGGGCGGCTCGACGTCGCCGCCCACCCGTTCTGCTGCTTCCTCGGCCGCGGCGACGTGCGCCTGACCACGCGCTACCACGAGGAGCTGCCGTTCTCGAGCCTGTACTCGTGCCTGCACGAGGCCGGCCACGGCCTCTACGAGCAGGGCGTCTCCCCGGAGCTCGACGGCACCCCGCTCGGCACCGGGGCGACGATGGCGATGCACGAGTCCCAGTCGCGCCTCTGGGAGAACGTCGTCGGCCGCAGCCGCGGCTTCTGGAGGCGCTGGACGCCGCGCTTCCATGAGGCCTTCCCGCAGACGCGCGGCCTCGGCCCCGAGGACTTCTACCGCGCCGTCAACCAAGTGTCCGCCTCCTTCATCCGCGTCGAGGCCGACGAGCTGACCTACGGCCTGCACGTGATCCTGCGCTTCGAGCTCGAGCGCGACCTCCTGGCCGGCCGCCTGCGCGCCGCCGAGCTGCCCGAGGCGTGGAACGCGAAGATGAAGGCCTCCCTCGGCGTCGTCCCGCCCGACGACGCGCGCGGCGTGCTGCAGGACGTGCACTGGGCGGAGGGCCTCATCGGCTACTTCCCGACCTACGCGATCGGCAACGCGATCTCGCTGCAGCTCTGGGAGGCGGCGCTCAAGGCCCGCCCGGGCATCGAGGCCGAGATCGAGGGCGGCGGCGCGCCGTCCCTGCTCTCCTGGCTCGTCGAGAACGTCCACTCCCGCGGCAAGACCGGCACCGCCCGGGAGATCGTGACCGCGGCGACGGGCGGGCCGCTCGACCCCGCTCCCTACCTGCGCTACATGAAGGGCAAGTACGGCGCGCTATGACCAAGATCGGCATCGAGCTTCACGACTCGACGATCGAAGCCCTCGCGATCGAGGACGGCGACCTCGTCCTGAACTGCGTCGTCTACGTCCACGAGTCGGGGGATCCGGGCGTCGCGGCCGGGACCGGCCGCTTCCACGACGCCGTCATCCGCGTCAAGGACTTCGAGTGCGAGCGCGAGGAGTTCGAGTTCCCGCTCCTCCTCGACGGCGGCAGCCTCGTGCTCAACGGGCGCAAGTTCGACGACATCCTGCCCTACCCTCTCGACGAGGAAGGCGAGACGGCCCTGCTCCTCGAGCCGGGGGAATCGAGCGAGTTCCTCATCCGCGGCTCGGGCATCGAGATCGAGCTTCACGGCCCGCAGGGCGAGATCGAGGCCTTCGCCGGCGCCTCCTGAGGCCGCGGTCCCGTCAAATTGCTAGAATCGGCCTCATGAGCACCTCCGACGACAAAGCCCTCGGCTTCTCGACGCGCGCCGTCCACGCCGGCCAGTCCCCCGATCCTTCCACCGGCGCGATCATGACTCCCGTCTACCTGACCTCGACCTACGTCCAGGAGTGGCCGGAGAAGCATAAAGGCTTCGATTACGCCAGGACGGTCCATCCCACCCGCAACGCCCTGCAAAAAAATCTGGCGTCGTTGGAAGGGGCCGCCTTCGGGTTATGCTTCGCCTCCGGCATGGCCGCCACTTCGACGATCATCGAGGCCTTGTCGTCCGGCGACCACGTCGTCTGCGGCAACGATCTCTATGGCGGCACCTACCGGGTCTTCACGAAAGTGTTCGCTCGTTTCGGAGTCGCCTTCACCTTCGTCGACACGACCGACCTGAACGCCGTCGAGGCCGCCTTCACGCCGGACACGAAGCTCGTCTGGATCGAGACCCCGTCCAATCCGCTGCTGAAGATCACCGACATCCGCGCCCTCGCCAAGCTGGCTCACGCCAAGAAGGCCAAGCTCGTCGTGGACAACACCTTCGCGTCCCCGGCGCTCCAGCGCCCGCTGTCCCTCGGCGCCGACGTCGTGGTCCACTCGACGACGAAGTACATCGGCGGCCACTCCGACGTCGTCGGCGGCGCGATCCTCCTGAACGACGAGGCCCTGCACAAGGAATACAAGTTCCTGCAGAACGCCGTCGGCGCCGTGCCCGGTCCCCTCGACTGCTTCCTGCTCCTGCGCGGCACGAAGACCTTGGCCCTGCGCGTCGAGCGTCATTGCCGGAGCGCGATGACCGTCGCCAAGCACCTTCTGTCCCACCCGGAGGTCGCCAAGGTCTACTACCCCGGCCTGCCGGCCCACGCGGGCCACGAGGTCGCCGAAGGCCAGATGTCCGGCTTCGGCGGCATGATCTCCTTCGAGCTCAAGGGGGACATGGAGCGGGCCAAGCGCATGATCTCGTCCTGCGGGATCTTCTCCCTGGCCGAGAGCCTGGGCGGCGTCGAGTCCTTGATCGGCCATCCCGCGTCGATGACGCACGGCTCGATCCCGCGCGAGGAGCGCCTGAAGGCGGGACTCGGCGACGGGCTGATCCGTCTCTCCGTGGGCATCGAGGACGTGGCGGACCTCGTCGCCGACCTCGACCGCGCGATCAACCGCAGCCTGACCGCGAAGTAGGGTTTTCCCGTTTTTTGCCGTTTGCGAAAAATACATATTAATAATGTATTTTCCGCTATTTGATTCCGCGGGGCCGTTTTGTTGCTAAAGGGGAAGGCATGCGTCGCCTTTCCATCGCGCTTTGCCTGCTCCTTGCGACCGCCTGCGGCAAGGACCCGGCCGAACCACGCATCTCTTTCAGCGACGTCGAGGCTCCCGGCGCCGACGTTCAGAAGCCCGTCAACCCGCTGCGGATCGCCATCGCCTCCACCGTTTCTCCGCAGAGGAACCTGCGCGACTACGAGCGCATGCTCCAGTATCTGGGCCGAAAGCTCGGGATGCCCGTCGACGTGGTCCAGCGCTCGGGCTACTCCGAGTGCATCGCCTTGCTCGAGAACCGCGAGGTCGACGCGGCGTTCGTCTGCAGCGGGCCTTACGTGGAGGCGCGGGAGCGGTTCGGGGCGGAGGCCTTGGTCGTTCCTCAGGTCAGCGGACGGGGGACCTATTGCGCCTACGTCATCGCGCGCAAGGGCGGCCCGGTCCGCGGTTTCGCGGATCTGCGCGGCAAGGTCTTCGCCTTCACCGACCCCCTGTCGACGACGGGAAAGCTCTACCCCGCGCACCTGCTCGCGAAGGCCGGAGCGACGGCGGAGACTTATTTCAGCAGGACCATCCTCACCTGGGGGCATGACAACTCCGTCGAGGCCGTCGCCCACGGCTTGGCCGACGGCGCGGCGGTCTCGAGCCTCGTCTGGGAGGGTCTGGCGAAGTCCGGCTCGAGCGCCGCGTTCCAGACGAAGGTGATCGAGCGCTCGGCGCCCTTCGGCATGCCGCCGGTGGTCGTGCATCCCCGCCTGGACCCGGAGCTCAAGAAGCGGCTTCGCGGCGTCTTCTTGAGGATGCACCTCGACGCCGAGGGCAAGGCTCTTCTCGGACAGGCGGGGATCGAGCGCTTCAACGTCGGGACCGACTCATCCTACGAAGGCGTGCGCAGGATGCGGGCCGAGGTCTCGAGAGCGCGATGAAGGTGCGGGGGCTCAGCCTCAAGCTCAAGATCATGACGGGCGTCGGCGCCTTGGTCCTGGCGTTCGGGATCACCGTCATGGGGAACATCCACCGCGGCCTCTCGCGCATGCTCAAGGAGGAGCTGACGCGGCGCGGCGTGACCATCGCCCGGGTCCTGGTCGGCCCCGCCGAGGACGCCATCCTGACGGACGATCAGTTCGCGCTCCATCAATTATTCCGCGACACCCTGAGCAGCTACGACGACGTGCGCTACGTCTACGTGCTCGGCCCCGCGGGGAACATGCAGGCGCATACCTTCTCCGCCGGCGTGCCCAAAGGGCTGGCCCGGATCACCGTGCCTTCGGGTCCGGCGCCGGGAGGCGTGCAAAAGCGCCAGATCTCGACGGACGAGGGGCGCATCCAGGACATCGCCACCCCGCTGCTCGGCGGAAGGCTGGGGACCGTGCACGTGGGGATGAACGAGCAGTCGGTGCGCCGGCGCATCGCGCTCGTCGTTCTGGGGTGGGGCGCGGGCGCGGCGCTGATGCTGGGCTTGGGGCTCGGGATCGCCTACCGGCTCACCTCGCAGCTCGCGCGGCGCTTCTCGCATCTCGGCGACGTCGCCCGCCAGGTCGGCGAGGGAAACCTCGACGTCCGGGCCCACGACGACCTGGGCGACGAGGTGGGGAGGGTCGCTCGGGCGGTGAACGTCATGATCGACGACCTCAAGCGGTCGCGGGCCGACCTGATCCGCTCGGGAAAGCTGGCCGCCATCGGCGAGCTCGCCAGCTGCGTGTCCCACGAGATCAACAACCCGCTCAACACGATGGCGGTCTGCACTCAGGCCCTCCTCGACCGGGCGAAGAGCCCCGCGCTCCTCGCCGATCCCGATTTCGAGGCGTTCCCCGAGTACCTGAAGACGGTCAACGACGAGATCTTCCGCTGCAAGACGATCACCGGCGGCCTGCTGGATTTCGCCCGCCACAAGGAGCCGCGGCGTGCCGAGGTCGACCTCAACGAGCTCATCGCGCACACGATCCCCCTGGTCGCCCACCGCGCGAAGCAGGCGGGACAGACGATCGTCTTCGACCCGGCCGCGGAGCCCGTGACGGCGAAGGCCGACGCCGATCAGATCCGCCAGGTCGTGCTCAACATCCTCATCAACGCCGTGGATCACAATCCGCCCGGGGGGGAAGTCCGCGTCCGGGCCGAACGCGGCGCGGAGCGCGCGTCGGTGTCGGTGACGGATTCCGGGAGCGGCATCCCGCCGGAGAATCTCCGCAAGGTGTTCGAGCCCTTCTTCACCACCAAGCCCGCGGGAAAAGGCACGGGGCTCGGCTTGGCGATCTGCCAGAAGATCATCGACAGCCATCGCGGGCGGCTGGACGTCGCGAGCCGCGTCGGCCAGGGCGCCACCTTCACTTTTTCCATCCCGTTCGACGGGAGAGAGGCCGCCGGCGATGCCTAGAAAAGCGAGCGTCCTGATCGTCGACGACGAGGAGAAGCTCCGCCATTACCTCAAGAAGGAGCTCGTGCGCAAAGGCTACGAGGTCTCGGACGCCGGCGAGGGCAAAGGGGCCCTGGACTCGCTGGCGCGGCAGTCCTCGGACGTCGTCCTTCTGGACATCGCCCTTCCCGGCGAGAACGGCGTGGCGGTCTTGGAGAAGATCCGCAAGGAGCATCCGTTGGCGCGGGTGATCATGCTGACCGGCAACGCCACCGTGGAGACGGCGCTCGAGTCGATGAAGCTGGGCGCCTACGACTACCTGACCAAGCCGTACGACCTGGGCGAGCTGTGCCTGCTCGTCGACCGCGCGTTCGCGGAGACCCAGCTGCGCCGCGAGCACGAGGTCCTGCAGCGCCGGTTCTCCCGCGAGTCGGAGTTCGACCTGTTCGTCGGGGAGGATCCCGGGGTGCAGGAGGCCCTGCGCATGGCGGAGCGGGCGGCGACCGCGTCCTCCTCGGTCCTGATCTCCGGCGAGACCGGCACGGGCAAGGAGATCATCGCCCGCATGATCCATCAGAAGAGCGTCCGCCGGGACGAGCCCTTCCTCGCGCTCAACTGCGCCGCCTTCCAGGACGCTCTTCTGGAGAGCGAGCTGTTCGGCCACGAGAAGGGCGCCTTCACCGACGCCTCCCGCCAGAAGCCGGGGCTCGTGGAGCTGGCCAGCCGCGGGAGCCTTTTTCTCGACGAGATCGGCGACATGCCTCCGGGGGTGCAGGCGAAGGTCCTGCGCTTCCTCGACTCCGGGGAGTTCCGGCGTCTGGGCGGCACGCGGAACATGAAGACCGACATCCGCATCCTCAGCGCCACCCATCGCGACCTGCCCAAGGCCATCCGGGAGGGCAAGTTCCGCGACGACCTGTTCTTCCGCCTCAACGTGGTGACCATCCGCCTGCCGCCGCTCCGGGAGCGCCGGGGGGACATCCCGCGCCTCGCGGAGCACTTCCTTAAGAAGTGCGCCGCCACCATCGTCACGCGCAGCCGGAGCCTCTCGCCGGAGGCGCTCGCCATCCTGACGGATTATCCGTGGCCCGGCAACGTCCGCGAGCTCGAGAACATCGTCGAGCGCGCGATGATCCTGTCCGAGGGAGAGGTGATCCGGGGCGCGGACATCGCCTCCTGCCTGAAAGGCGGCTCCCCTTCCGGGAATCGCCCCAAGGACTCGTCTTTGGCGGAGGTCGAGCGCTGCCATATCCTCAAGGTCCTCGCGGCCACGGGGGCCAATAAAACCCAAGCGGCCCGCAGCCTCGGCATCGACGTCAAGACGCTCTACAACAAGCTCCGGGATTACGAGGCCGCTTCTTGAGCGGGCAGGGAAAAATTACGCGCCGGTCGGGAAATATTCCCTGCCCGGCGCGTTTTTTCACGCCCCCCCAGCGCGCCGTCGAGGAAAATGGGTGGCTGAAACGTTGCGATATGGTTGGCTGAAATGTTGCCACAGGTGATGCGTGCAGGTTCTATATCGAAAAGATGAACGGTTCTGGAATGAGCCGGAGCTTGCGCGAAAGATGATCCGAAGATTGGCCCGGAAGCTCGATGAAGCCGAAGGGGCGCTGGAAAACGAGGTCTTGAGCCGGCGCGGCACGAACATGAGAGGAGATCCAATGGATACTCGAAGAAGTGGTCATACACGCCGGACCGGCCTGGTCGTCACGGCGTTCGCCGCGATGGCGGCCTTGCTCTTCCAGGCGCCGGCGCGCGCGGCCGACGCCCCCGCCTGCGCCAGCTGCCACGACGCGCAGGCCTCGACCTTGAAGAGCACCGCCCACGGCGCGCGGCTCGAGAAGATCAAGGGCATCGCCTTCGAGAAGACCTGCGAGACCTGCCACGGCGACGGCGCCGCTCACGCGTCGGCCGGCGACGGGAAGAACATCTTCAACCCCGGCAAGGCCGCCGCCGAGAAGGCCTCCGAGACCTGCCTGACCTGCCACTCCGCCGACCGCAACCGGATGTTCTGGGCGGGCAGCGCCCACTCCGGCAAGGGCGAAAGCTGCGTGTCCTGCCACAAGGTCCACGGCGGCAACGAGACGCTCCTGTCGAAGAAGACCGAGATGGAGCTGTGCACGACCTGCCACAAGGACGTGAAGGCCGACCTGGTCAAGCGCTCCAAGCATCCCCTGCGCGACGCGACCTCGAAGAGCGGCGCCGGGAAGATGACGTGCTCCTCCTGCCACAACGCCCACGGCTCGCGGGCGGAGAAGCTGATCGCGTCGAAGTCGATCAACGACAAGTGCTACGAGTGCCACACGGAGAAGCAGGCCGCCATGCTGTGGGAGCACGCGCCGGTCAAGGAAGACTGCATGACCTGCCACTCGCCTCACGGGTCCTCCAACAACAAGATGCTGACCGTCAAGGTCCCGCGCCTGTGCCAGTCCTGCCACATGCAGGGACGCCATCAGTCGGGCACCTTGAGCGAAAAGTCCGTCTACGCGACCAACCGCTCCTGCTTGAACTGCCATGCGATGGTCCACGGCTCGAACCACCCGTCGGGCGCGGTCCTTCAGCGCTGACGCGCTCTAACGAATTGGAGAATATATGATCAGAACACACCGAATCATCCGAGTGGGACTGTCCCTCTCCCTGGCGTTCATGGCGGCCGGTTCTCCGGCCGCGGCCGCGGAGACCGCGGAGACCAAGGCCCTCATCACCGGCGACTTCGAGATCGGAGGACGGGCGTCCAGCGTGTCCGGCTCGAAGGACAAGTTCTCCGAGTATCGCGACGTCGGCAACGGCTTCATGGTCAACGACATGCGCCTGCGCCTGGACAGCGAAACCAAGCCCTACTACCTGGACCTCAAGATCCAGAACGCGACGCGCGACGACGAGTCCTACGGCGTCAAGAGCGGGGTTCACGGGAAGTGGAGCTTCGCGGCGTCCTTCGACCGGACTCCGCACAACTTCAACACCGGGACCTTGATCCTCAACGGCGCCGGCACCAACAGGCTGGGCATCGCCAACGCGGTGCAGACCTCCCTGCAGGCCTCGGAGCAGACGCGCGCGGACCGCGGCGGCGTGGCCCTGACCGACACGACCGGCGAGGACGCCGCGCAGCAGGCGATCATCCGCAACCTGCTGTCGATCAGCGACCCGACGAGCTTCAAGCTCGAGCGCGAGCGCGCGGCCGTGAGCATGGGCTACAACGTCACCTCCGACGTCAAGACGTGGGTGAAGGTGAGCCAGGAGCGGCGCGACGGCGCGCGCTCGATCGGGGCCGGGACCTACGAGCGATTCGCTCAGGGCGCGGCCGGGCTGGCGCACACCGAGGACCAGTTCGTGGTCACCGGCCTGGAGCTGGCCGAGCCGATCAACTACCGCACCACGACCTTCAACGCGGGCGGCGGCGTCTATAAGAAGGGCTGGCTCGTCGACGCGGAATACACGCTGACGGACTTCGACAACGGCTACCGCTCGTTCGCCTGGTCCAACCCGTTCCGCACGACCGACTCCGGAGCCAAGGCGGCGGACGGCGTGACCAACAACAACGCCTACGACCGCGGCCGGTTCGTCAACGGCCAGATGTCGCTGGCGCCGTCGAACCAGTCCCATGACGTCTCGCTCTCCGGCTCGGTGGAGCTGCCGATGCACAGCCGCTTCACGGGCAACGTGAGCTACGGGATGACCAACCAGAACGAGCTTCTGGTGCCGTACACGCTCAACAGCGGGATCGCCGGGATCGGCGGCGCTCCGGCCAACGTGACCGACGCCGCGGCCTTGCCGGTGTCCCGCTTCAACGGCGAGATCCGGACGATCACGAACAGCCTCGCGCTGACGACGAAGCCGACCGAGAAGCTCGGGGCGTCGCTCAAGTACCGCTACTACGACTACTCGAACAGATCCGACAGCGTCCTGTTCCCGGGCTACGCGGCCTTCGGCGAATCCTACTGGCGGACCGTGAAGAACGACAAGAACGCGGCCGTCCGGAACGACACGCCGTCCTACGCGCGCCAGACCGCCAAGCTCGCCGTCGATTATCAGGTCGCGCACCCGTTGACGGTCGAGGCCGACGCGATGTGGGACCGCTACAACCACAAGCAGCAGCGCATCGACAGCACCGACGAGGTCGGGGCCGGCGCGGGCTTCGTCTACCATCCCGTCGAGATGGCCAAGCTGCACGGCGCGTATCACTACGCCCACCGCGCGGTGAAGAACTACAAGCGCGGCGCGACCGCCGCGAACCCGGAAGCCGTAGGCCTCGCCAACTTCAACTGGGCGGACCGCATCCGCAACCGGGCCGACCTGCGCGCCGACGTCTCGCCCACGGACGCCCTGTCCTTCGGCGTCGCCGGGCAGTACCAGAACGACGACTACGGCGCGGCGGAGAGGTTCGGGTTCAAGAGCCAGAAGAACCTCATCGGGAGCGTCGATGTGACCTATGACGCCTCCGACAAGGTCTCACTGAGCGTGAACTACAGCCGGGAGCACCGCAAGGGGCTCACGCAGAACGCGGCCAAGGACGACGCCTTCAACGTCGCGGGCAGCGGGTTGGACGACAGTCTCAGCGGCGACAACTTCAACCCGTTCAACTACTGGAACACGGACATCACCGAGAACGTGGATACGATCGGGTTCGCGGCGGAGATCCGGCCGATCCCGGAGAGGCTGACCCTGAACGCGGGCTACGACTACTCCGAGAGCCGCATGCGCTTCGACACGAGCAACCCGAACGCCGCGGAGGCCTCCGCGATGGGCTACAGCGGCACGAAGCTCGCCAACGGCGCGGCCCAGGTGTGGCCGCTCGTCGTGAACAAGACGCACGAGGTGCGGGCGGGGGGCTCCTACGAGCTGATGAAGGACCTGACCGTGGGCATGAACTACCTCTTCTCCTGGTACATGCTCAACGACTTCCAGAACACGGGAGCGTACATGTCGGGCACCACGCCCGAGAACACGACCAAGTACGTGGCCACGGGCGCCAGCAACTACAACTACACGGCGCACATGGTGGGAACGTACCTGGCCTATAAGTTCTGATCTCCTTCCGCGGGTTTTCCCAGGCTCGCGGATGGATCCGTACTCAAGCCCCCCGAAAGGGGGGCTTGTTCTTTCACCAGCTGCCCGACGAGCCGCCTCCGCCGAAGGAGCCGCCGCCGCCCGAGAAGCCGCCGGAGCTTCCGCCCGAGGACCAGCCTCCTCCGGAGCTCCCCGAGCCGCCGCCGATGGTGAAGATCTCGCTGCTCCCGTAGTAGACCTTGTTGCCCTTCTGGCTGAAGTTCCGGCCGAACGAGGTGTGCGGAAGGAGGAATTTGACGAAAGGGAACCCGATCAGGTGCGTCATCAGGAAGCCCATGCCGATCTTGGCGCCCCAGATCCCCATCGGGAACGCGGCCCAGAAGGGGATCAGGAAGAAATAGAGGAACCAGCCCGCGCCGGGCGCGGCGAGGCCGACGACCTCGAAGAGGCCGAGCATGCCGAGGACGAAGGCGCTCGTCACGAGCTTCTCGAGCAGCCCCATGCCGTTGAGATCGCCGTCTTCCCCCGGCGCCGGCGGCGGTGAGTACGCGCCCTCCGCCGCGGCGACGATCGCGTCCACCCCCGCGGCGACTCCGCCCTCGAAGTCGCCGGCGCGGAAGCGGGGCACGACCTCGTTCTGTATGATCCGTCCCGCGAGCGCGTCGGGTATGTTCCCTTCGAGGCCGTGGCCGACCTCGATGCGCAGCTTGCGGTCGCTCTTCGAGATCAGGAACAGGACGCCGTCGTTCTGCCCCTTGCGGCCGAGCGCCCAGGTGCGGGAGACCTTGAGGGAGAAATCCTCGAGCGGCTCGCCTTCGAGCGAGTTCAAAGTGAGCACGGCGACCTGGTGGCCGGTGCGCGCCTCGAAATCCTTGAGCTTGGCCTCGACGGCCTGGCTCGCCGAGGCGGAGAGCAGGCCGGCGCGGTCGTTGACGCGGCCCGACAGATAGGGGACCTCGAGCGCGGCGGCGGGCGCGGCGAGCGCCAGCAGCAGGAGGAGCGCGCGGCTCAATGCCCGTCTCCCGTGAGCGGGTCGTCGCCGAGCTCGTTGCCGAAGGACGGCTTGCCCGCGAACCCCGCGTCCCTCATCGCCGCGGCCGTTTTCTCGACGGCGGCGCACAGGCCGTCGGCGACACGGCCTTCGGCGGCGCGGGCGGTCATCGCGGCCACCGCGGCGTCCCACGCGGCGGCGGGGACCCGCGCGCGGACGGCCTCGTCGGCGAGCACGACGACGCGGCGCTCGAGCAGGCTCGCGAAGATCAGCACGCCGTCGCGCCCGGCCGTGCGCGCGACGCCGCGGTCGAAGAAGACCTCCTTGGCGCGGCGCGCGACGGACGCCTCCATGCGCTCAGCTCCGATCAGCGCGCGCTTGACGGGGCCGCACCAGCGGCCGAGCGCGGCGCCGAGCAGGCCCGCCGCGGGGACCCACGGGATGAGCCGCGACAGGGGCATCCAGAACGGGTGGATCCTGTCGGCCAGCAGGAGGACCCCGGCGGCGAGGCCCATGCCCGCGGCGGCGCCGCCCCAGATCGACTCGGGGTAAGGGCTGCTCTGCGCGTAGACGCAGGGGACGATCTCGGCGGTCAGCCCGGCCTCGGCCTCGGCGACGGCCGCGCGCACCCTGTCCCGGTCGACGGAAGTCAGCATCGGGTCTAGAAGAGATACTGCAGACGGAAGAAAAAGCTGCTGATCGCCACGTCGTGACGCTGGAAAATATCGCGCTGCAGCGAGCTGTTGCCGCTGCCGCCGATGTCGAGCGAATCCCCGATGGTTTCCGGCAAGGTCACGAGGCCGAAGTAGCTCGCGATGCGGTAGCCCGCGGCCGCGCTGAACCCGCCGCTCGGCCGCGCCTTGTATTGGACGGCGAACTCCCCTTCGATGAAGGGGAAGCCTTGATCGACCCGCCTGCGAAAGCTGTGCAGGGATCCGCAGCCCGGGTTGGCGAAGGAGGTCCCTTGGCAGAGAACCTGCTCGGACTCGTTGTAGCCGATCAGGAAGCCGGAGACTCCTTTGGCTCGGAGCGAAACCGGCCCGGCGATCCGCCGCTCGGCGCCCAGGCCCGCCTTGGGCCCGATTGCCGCGCTGCGCGAGCCTCGCGCCAGGCTGAAGGAGAAGCCCGGGACGGCATGGTTGAAGGTGGTCTTCAGCTCGTTCTTGAGAAAGAAAGACCTCAGGCCCAGCTCGGGCGTCAGCTCGAGGCTCTCGAACCGCAGCGGCCTTCGGTATTCGAAGTCCACCTGGTCCATCGCGAAGGTGTTCTCCGCGTCGGCCGACAGGGGCAGGGGCTGGTTGTTCCCGTTGGGATTGGTGATCTCATCGAAGGGCTCTAAGGGGGCCGCGCCGAACACGTTGCCCGAAGCGAGGCGCGACCGGCCGCCGAGGGACTGGGCGTGGAAGCCGCCGACGGAGAAGATGTCGCCGCTGGGGAGGATGAAGCCGGCGGTGACTTTCGGCGCGAAGACGTCCTGCGTCCCGACGGTGGACCAGGCTCCGCTCGCGCTGAGACAGCGCCCGCCGCCGCCGCCGGGGTCGGGACAGACGGCCGTGTTGTTTCGGGCGGCGTACTCCCGCTCCAGGCCGAGCGCGCTGATCCATTGGGGCTCGACGTCGATGAAAAAGCCGAGGCGAGCCGGCTTCCTGTCCGCGCCGGCGGCCGGCGGCGCCGCTTTAGGGGGCAGCGCCTTCTGGAGCTCCCGCAACTCCTCCTGCTGCTGATTCAGCTGGCGTTGGAGCTGCTGGACGGTCTCCTGAAGATCTTGGGGGACGGCGGGCTTATCCTGCGCCGCCGCGGGCCGGCTCAAGGCGATCGTCGCGATCAGAAAGAAAAGGTGAATCATTCGTGATCCTCCAGCGGCGGTTCCTGGAGGTAACAATACCATCTTCCATCGGATACACGACAGTCCTCCGCCGCAATTCCCCATACTGGTATAATCGCCGCCATGAGCGCCGTCCTCGAAGCCCGCGGCTTGGTCAAGCGCTACCCGAAAGCCGCGGCGAACGCCGTCGACGGGCTCTCTTTGTCGGTGCGCGAGGGCTCGTGCTTCGGGCTGCTCGGCCCCAACGGCGCGGGCAAGACCACGACGGTCGAGATGCTCGAGGGCATCTTGCCGCCCGACGGCGGCGATATCTTCTATAGAGGCAAGCCGATCGGGGCGGAGTTCCGCGAGCGCACGGGGATCCAGTTCCAGGATACCGCCCTTCAAGACCATCTGACCGTGCGCGAGCTGCTCGACCTGTTCGGCGCGCTGTATCCGCGGCGCCTGAGCGAGGCGGAGCTGACGAAACTGTGCGACCTCGGCGAGCTGCTCGACCGCGACCCGGAGAAGCTGTCCGGCGGCCAGCGGCAGCGCGCGCTGCTGGCCCTGGCGCTCGTCAACGATCCCGACGTCGTCTTCCTCGACGAGCCGACCACCGGCCTCGATCCCCAGGCCCGGCGCAACTTCTGGGACCTCGCGCGTTCCATCAAGGCGCGCGGGAAGACGGTCCTGCTCACCACGCACTACATGGAGGAGGCCTACGCGCTGTGCGACGAGGTCGCCATCGTGGACAAGGGGCGCATCATCGCGCAGGGCGCGCCCGACACCCTCCTCAAGAGGCACTTCGACGGCGTGGTCATCGAGCTGCCGAAGGCCGACTTCAAGGCGCCTTCCGGCGGCCTCCAGGGGGAGATCGTCGAGCGCGGCGAGATCACCGAGCTGCTGACGAACGAGGTCGAGGCGGCGCTCGAGGCGCTCAAGCGCGGCGGCTCGAGCCTCGCCCACCTGCGTGTGCGGCCGCGGACCCTCGAGGACCTGTTCCTCGCGCTGACCGGCCGGGAGCTGCGCGAATGACGCGGCGCTTCTGGGCCGTCCTGATCGGCCGCAACAAGGAGTTCCTGCGCGACCGCGGGGCGCTGGGCTGGAACATCCTGTTCCCGTTCTTCGTCGTGTTCGGCATGGCCTTCGCGTTCTCCGACAAGAGCCAGGACGTGTTCAAGGTCGGCGTCGCCGGGGAGGTCTCCGCGCTCCCGGCCGGCTTCGCCGCGACGAAGCACCTCAAGTTCGTCCCGTTCGAGGACAAGGCCGCCGCGCTGGACAAGCTCCGGCATCATCAGCTCGACATGCTGGTCTCGCCGGGCCGGCCGCTCGCGTACTTCGTCAACGAGAAGAGCCCGAAGGGCTACCTCGTCGAGAAGATCATGCTCGGCACCGACGCCGCGGCCTTCGCGCCCGCGCGCGCGGCCGTCGAGGGGAGGCCGATCCGCTACGTGGACTGGCTGGTGGCCGGCCTGCTGTCGATGAACATGATGTTCTCCGCCCTGTTCGGGGTCGGCTACAACCTCGTGCGCTACCGCAAGAACGGCGTGCTCAAGCGCCTGAAGGCGACCCCGCTGCGCGCCGTCGAGTTCCTCGCCGCCCAGGTCGTCTCGCGCCTGATCCTGATCATGGGCGTCTTCGCCGTCGTCTATCACGGCTCGGACTTCTTCCTCCGTTACGAGCGCCTGGGCTCGCTGTTCGACCTCTACCTCATCTTCGCGCTCGGCTCGGCGTGCCTGGTCTCGCTCGGCCTGCTCGTGGCCGCGCGCGTGACGAGCGAGGAGCTCGCCGGCGGCGTGCTCAACATGCTGTCCTGGCCGATGATGTTCCTGTCCGGCGTGTGGTTCTCGCTCGAGGGCGCGCCGAAGGCCCTGCGCTTCGTCGCCGGCATGATGCCGCTGACCCACCTGATCGACGCGGCGCGCGCGGTGATGACCGAGGGGGCGACCTTGGCGCAGGTCGCGCCGCACCTGTACATCCTCGCCCTCATGACGGCGGTGTTCCTGGGCGTCGGCGCCTGGACTTTCCGCTGGGACTAGCCGGTCCGAGCGTGCGCGCGCCGCGCGACGGCCTTCGGCGGCGCGCGGAGCCCCTCGAGCAGGACGTACGCGCGCGTGACCTCCGCGCCGAACAGCACGATCTGGGCCGAGTAGTACACCCAGAGCAGCAGGGCGACGAGCGAGCCGGCCGCCCCGTACGTGGAGGCGACGGCCGTCCGTCCCAGGTAGAGTCCGATCGCCTGCTGGCCCGCGGCGAAGAGCAGGCTCGTCCAGAAGCCGCCGCGCAGCGCGGCGCGCCAGGGCAGGCGCGCGTCGGGCAGGTACTTGAAGACCGCCCCGAACAGGCCGGTCATGACCGCCGCCGAGACGAGGGAGTTGACCGCCGGCCACCAGGCGGCGGACCCGGAGTCGGCGCCGGCGAAGCGCCCCGCGGCGGAGAGCACGGCGGTGACGATCACGGAGGCCAGCAGGAGGGCGGCGATGCCGCCGACCATGCCGAAGGTCAGGAGGCGGCGGCGGGCGGTGTCCCTCCAGTGCGCGTCCGTCGCCGGGGCGACCTTCCAGATCACGTTCAGCGACTCCTGAAGCTGGGCGAACACGCTCGACGCGCCGATCAGGAGCGTGAGGACCCCGATCGCGGCCGCCGTCCGGCCCGCGAAGGGCCGGCTCGCCGCGCCCTCGACCATCGAGCGGAGCGCCTGCGCCCCGTGGTCGCCCGCCGCGCCGCCGAGCGTGTCGAGCACCTCGGCCCCGCCCCGCTCGCCGAAGAACAGGCCGGCGACGCTCATCGAGATCACGAGGAGAGGGGCGATCGAGAAGACCGCGTAAAAGGCGAGGGCCGCGCCCATCATCGGGACGCGGTCCGCCGCGCTCTGTCGGAGCGCGGCCTTCATCGCCGGCAGGACGAGGTTCTTCACCGGGCCAGTGTAGGTCCTCGGCGCGCGCCCCGGCCATCGCGGGCGGGTAAAGCCTTTCTTGCGGCGGTGAGCCGGCCTAGGAGAAGCGCGGCGCGGCGATGCGGGCCAGGCTCTCGTCCTTGTGGCGCCGCTCGTCGAGGCCGATCTGGCGGAACAGGTCGGCGAGCGTGGCGAGATGCTCCCCGTAATCGGCCTTGAACTCGCTGTCGAACGGCCGGCCCGCGAGGGCCGGGTTCTCGCGCACGAACTCCATGTACTCGTGCTCGGCGTGGTCCTCGAAATCGGCGTTGAGCGCGTAGCTGAGCTTGGGGTCGACGGCGTACAGCACCCAGCTCACGTGGTAATAGAATAAGGCGACGAGCTGCGGCGCGAGGCGGTACAGAAGGAAGCTCTCCGGGAGGCCCTCCTTCTGGATCAGCTCCTCGAGGATCAGCAGGTGCCACTGCTCGTTGTCCTGCTGCGCGCGGGATTCCTTCACGAACTCGAAGACGCGCCGGGCGAACCCGGGCGTGCGGTAGGTGTGGGTCATCGCGACGTAGGCCACCTGCTCCCAGGCCTGGTAGGGGACGCGCGCGATCACCTCGAGCACGGTGAACTTGCGCAAGGTGCGCCGCTTCCCGTACACCAGGTCCATGCCGAGGAAGAGGACGCGAGCGAGGAGGCCGTACGCGCGGCGGGGGGAGGCGAGCGTCGCCGCCTGCTCGGCCTCGAGGTCGGCCGTCACGTCTTGGCCGCCCGGTCGCGGTCGTTGAGGATGGCGATCTTCTGCCAGATCCTGCCGGCCAGCGCGGTGGACAGGTCCTCGGCGCCGTCGACGGCCTCGAGCACGACGGGATCCTGGATGCGGCGGCCGTAGATCGCGGCGATCTTGCCGAGCACCGACAGCATCTCGGAGCAGTAGTCGAGGTAGCGGCCGAGCTCGAAGCGCGTCATCGTGCGCTTGGGGGAGGACGCCGTGCGCGAGGAGCCGCCGGTGACGGTCTCCGGGTCCTTGGTCAGCTGATGCATGTCCACGACGTGGGCCAGCTCCTTGAGCTCGTGGACGAGAGCGAGGGCCTTCTTGCGGCGGACGGCCTCCTCGAGCTTGGCGATGGACAGGATGCCCGCCCCGAGGAGGAGGACGATGTTCACGGCCGCGTCGACGCCCTGGAGAAGGTCGGCCAGGCTGGAGAAGCCCGGCGCAGCGCTGACGCGCACGAAGGTGGCCGCGACGCCGGCGAGCAGCGCGGCCGCGAGCGTCCACGCGGCGGCCCGCAGCGGCAGGTGGGCCTTCGCGATCCGCGAGCTCCGGTGGTCGGCCTCGCGCGCGAGGCCGACCACGGAGCCGGCGAGGCCGAGGAGGCCCGAGCCGGGGAAGCGCTCGGCGACGCGCTTCTGCAGGCGCTCGGCGGTCTCGACGATGTACCGGGGCTCGAGGGTGGTGCTCATGGGTTCAAGCCTACTATAATCGCAGCGCTCGAACCGCACGGGCTCGGGCTTCATTCGTAGGCCGGGGCGGACGGCTTGGCGGTCCGCGCCAGGGCGGTGCGGGCCCGCTCGCCGTCGGCCGCGAAGCGCGCGGCGTCGGCGCGGGCGCGCCGCGCCAGAAGGGTGCCGCGCCAGGGGAGCCAGCCCGCGAGGGCGGCCCGGGCCTCCGCGTCGGCGCGGGCCGCGTCGAGCAGCTCGGCGGCCGCGGCGAGAGCCTCGACCCGGCCCTCCGGCTCGGGAGCGAGGCGGAGCTTGAGCCAGGCGCCGTCGAGGCGGGCGGCGAGGCCGAAGTGGGTCGACAGCGGCCGGGTGTCGGCGCCGTCCTCGACGCTGCCTGTGAAGGCCGTGCGCGCCGTCTCGCGCGGCGGGCGCGACGAATAGGGGATCAGGGCGTAGTCGACGCGGCTGTCCTCGACCGTGCGGCCGCACATCTCGTCGCCGTGCGAGACGCACAGGTCCCGGGCTCCCACGAGGTCGAGGAAGAGCGCCGAATCCTTCTCGTCGGAGGACGCCGCGAGGTCGCCGAGGAGGACGAACGGGCGCGACTTCGATTCGGCGCGGACGAACTCGGCCGCGGCCAGGAGACGGCCGAGCCGGCGCGCGGCGGCGGGCCCGGAGCCGGGCTCGAGGCGCGCGGAGTAGACGTCGGCCGTCGTGCCGTCGAGGTCGAGGCCGGCGCGCAGGACGCCGTACCCGTCGCCGAGGTCGAGCGTCGCGCGGTCGACGATGCGCCGCCGGCTCGTCACCGCGAGGCCGAGCGCGGGCGCGTGCGCGCGGAACGGGTGGCCGGCGGCCTCAGCCAGGGCGTCGGCGTCCTCTCCGCGCCAGGCCTCCTGGAACGCGGCGGCGTCGGGGTTCTCGGACTTGACGTTCTCGATCAGGGCGGCGCGGCGGCTCTGCCAGCCCTGATGCACCCGGCGCGGCCCGGCGACGTTGAGGGTCAGGACGGCGAGGACGAACGCGGCCGCCTTCACGCGAGGACTCCGCTCCACGCCGTGACGGCGCGTCCTCCCACCTCCACGCGCCCGTCCTTGGGCCGGACGAGCAGGAAGCCGCCGCGCTTGGACGCCTGGAAGGCGGTGAGCACGGGCTTCTTGAGGCGCTCCGACCAGTACGGCCCCAGCGCGCAGTGGGCGGAGCCCGTCACCGGGTCCTCGGGGATGCCGTCGGCGGGGAAGAAGCAGCGCGAGACGAAGTCGCAGGCCGGACGACGGGCGGCGGCCGTCAGGACGAGGCCTTTGCCGGTCAGCGCCGACCAGGCCGCGAGGTTCGGCGCGGCGCGGCGCACGGTCTCCTCGCTGTCCATCTCCAGGAGGTAGAGGCCGTCGTTCTCGAGGAAAGCGAGCGGGGTGTCGGCCAGGGCGGCCAGCAGGCCGGGCGGCGGCTTGGCCGGCGTCACGGGCAGCGACGGCAGGTCGAGGACGATCCACTCGCCGTCGCGGCGGGCACTCAGGCTTCCGCCCTTCGTGTCGAACAGCGCGGGCTTCGCGGGGGCGAGGCGGCCGGTCTCCCACAGCGCGTGGGCCGCGGCCAAGGTCGCGTGGCCGCACAGCGCGACCTCGACCGCGGGCGTGAACCAGCGCAGCTTGAAGACGCCTCCGGCGTCCTCGAGGAACGCGGTCTCCGACAGGTTGAACTCGGCGGCGACGCTCTGCCTCCAGGCGTCGTCCCGGGGGCCGTCGAGGAACACGACGGCGGCGGGATTGCCGGTGAAGGGCTTTTCCGCGAAGGCGTCGACGACGCAGACGGGGAGCCCCACGGGAGCTAGGGGAGCGGGACGCCTTCGGCCTTCAGCATGCGGCGCTTTTTGGCTATTCCGCCGGCGGCGGAATAGCCGGTGAGGCGCCCGTCGGCGCCGACAACGCGGTGGCAGGGCACCGTCGGGGCGAAGGGGTTCTTGCCCAGCGCCATGCCGACGGCGCGGGCCGCCTTGGGCTTGCCGATGCGCTTGGCGACCCAGCCGTAGGTGCGGACCTGGCCCTTGGGTATGGAAGCGCAGGCTTTCCAGACGGCCTGGTAAAACGGCGAGTGGGACTTCATCGCGACGAGGATCTTCTTGGGGAGTCTCATGGGAGTATTATTTTACCAAGGATGCGGGCCCCGCGGGCGCCCGTCGCGGCGGGGGCGTTGCCCGGCTTCCCGTCGAGGGCGCGCGCGGCGAGCCAGGCGAAGCAGGCGGCCTCCTTGGCCATGACGGGGATCGCGGTGACGCCGACGGGCGCGGGGGAGAACAGCGCGCGCAGGCGGCGCATCAGGTGCGCGTTGAGCGCGCCGCCGCCGGAGATCACGACCTCGCTCAACGGCCCGGGCGAGCTTTGGAGGACCCCGAGCCACAAAGAGCGCGCGGTGAGCTCGGCGAGGGTGGCGAGAGCGTCCGGAAGGGCCTTGGCCGTCAGGCGCGGATAGACGCGGTCGAGCAAAGCCGGGCCGAAGGTCGAGCGGTCGAGGGACTTCGGCGGGGGCTTGAGGAAGTACGGATTTTTCAGGAGGCGGCTCAGCAGCCTTTCGTCGACCGTTCCCGCGGCGGCGAGGCGGCCTCCGGAGTCGAAGTCGAGGCGGCCTTTCGTCGCGCGGCGCACGGCCTCGTCTAAAAGGACATTCCCGGGGCCGGTATCGAAGGCGGCGAGGATCCGATCATGGCCGATGATGCTCGCGTTCGATATCCCTCCGACGTTGATCACCGCCTTCAGCGATCCGCGTCCATAGAGGAAAAGGTCGAAAGCGGGGACGAGCGGCGCGCCCTGGCCGCCGGCGGCCATGTCGCGCGGCCGGAAGTCGGCGACGACCGTCACGCCGGTGCGCTCGGCGATGACGGCGGGCTCGGCGATCTGCAAAGTGTTCGGCGGCGCCGCGTCGGGGCCGTGCCAGACGGTCTGGCCGTGGGAGCCGATGACGGCGGGGCGGGAGCGGCCGGCGATCTTGAGGGCGGCGGCGGCGAAGGCCTCGCCCAGCTCGAAGTTCAGGCGCGACAGCTCGGCGACGGAGAGGCCGGGAGCGCCCAGGACGCGCTTCTTGAGCGCGGCGGAGAAAGGATAGGTCCGGTGGCGCAGGACGCGCAGGCGGTCCGCGCCGACGGCGACGAGCGCGGCGGTCACCCCGTCGGCGGAGGTGCCGGACATCAGACCGACGGCGAGGCGGGTGCTCATGGCGTGGACTTTACCAAAAATACCTTTACAATCCGTCCATTCCCGGCGGCGGCGGCTTCAGGTATCGTGGGAGTCGCGCACCGCGCAGGAGGGTTCATGCCTCGACCGATCGCCGCCGCCTTGCTGCTCCTCGCCGCCTGCTCCGCGTGTTCGCCGCGCCTCTCCGAGTGGCGCCGCGCGCGGGAGGAGACCGCCGAGCGGGGCTCCTCCCAAGGGTCGACCCTGACCAACGAGCTGATGGTCGAGAAATACGGCCCGCCGACCCGCATGGTCGAGGACCGGCTCGTCTGGGAGGATCGGGGGCCGTGGAAGCGGATCGTGGTGTGGGACGAGCTCGGCTTCTTCGACAACAGCGCCTTCGGGAGGAACATCGAGAGCTCGATCGTCTATCCGGTCCCCGCGGACAAGCGGGACGCCCTCGCGGCGTTCAGCAGCGGCCTTCGCGTGTCGGCGGACGGCAACGAGCTGTCCGCGCGTTCGACGAGCGAGGAGCGCAACGTGCTGATGCTCAACCTGGCCGACGGGATCGTCAAGGGCCGCTTGACCGTCGAGGAGGCGCGCGGCGACTACCTGCGCACCCTTCAGCTCGCGGCGGCGGGGAAGTCTCAGCCGTCGATGCGGCGGCTACTGTTCCGCTGAGCTCCGGGCCGCGCGCGCTCCCTGGCCGCGCGCGCGGCCCCTGAACGGCGCGGTTACTCCGTCTTCTTCCGGCGGATCAGCGCGGTCGCGGCGGCTCCGGCCAGAAAGGCGCACCCGACGGCGAGGCCGGGATTCTTGACGATCCAGCCGCGCGAGTTCTTGATCGCGCGCTCGCTCTGCCCCTGCGCCTCCGCGAGCAGCTCTCCGCCGCGCTTCTTCAGGCGCAGGCGCGCCTCCTCCGTGAACCGGGACAGCCGGCTGCCGGCGTCGTACGTCATGTGCTTCACCCTGTTTTGAGTCATCGGCATGGAACCTCCGTGCGTCGTTGACACAGGATGCCAGGTCTGGACGGGCATGCCAATTGATGCCGCGTGAATCATTTGTGGCGGGCGCGTGTCCGGCGCGCTCAGCCCTTCTTGCGCGAGCGGCGGGCTTCCCTGTCGACGTGGTCGTACTGCGCGTCGCCGCCCTCGTCCTCGGCCTCGTTCTTCCGGAACAGCTCGTTGCGGCGGACGATCTCCTCGACGATCGAGGTCGTCGCCAACGCGAACAGCCCGTCGAAGACGGACGTCATCGCGGCGACGAGGGCCTTGTCGCTGGTCAGCAGGAACTGCTCCTGGTTGGAGTTGGCGGCTTCGCTGAAGTTGAACGAGGTGCCGAGCACCGCGTAATCGCCGCTGATGACCACCTTGTGGTGGATCTTCGCGTTGTACTGGACCGCGGCGCCCTCCTCGGGCTTGTAGACGTGGTTCTTGTACGCGCGCGGGCCGACGCGCAGGTTCTTGCGGATCGCCTCGTAGCGCTCGGTGCCGAGGACCTCGCGCAGGGCGTTGGCGGCGGCCTCGACGTACTCCTTGGCCTTGCCTTCCGTCTCGTCGAGCGCGTAGCCGGCGAGCTCGAGGAAGACGCTCCACGGCCGCACCGCGAAGGGCGTGTCGCCGACGGCCTTGAGGTCGAAGTCCTTGCCCTCGATCCGCGCGCGCTCGATGATCGCGTCGCGCACCGCCTCCGAGGAGAACGCGAACTGCAGCAGTCTCAGGGGGCCTTTGGTCGTCGTGATGAGCCGGCGCGTCATGTCGCGGTTGATGTCGCCCATGCCGCCGCGCGGCGAGAAGGAGATGACGAGCCACTGCCCGTCGTCGCCGAGCACCTTGTAGGCGCCGTCGAGCGGGTACTCGCCGCCGCGCAGGCCGTAGACGAGGGTCTTGGTCAGGCTGTTGGCCGCGACCTGCGCCAGCAGGAAGCTGTCGAGGACGAGCATGTGGTTGGCGTTGGGCAGCGAGTCTTTCGGCCGCTTCGCGGCCGGAAGATCTTTAAGGTCGCCCTCGGGGCCGATGCAGGACTGCGTGAAGTTGCCCGACGAGAACAGCGCCTTGGCCTTCTTCTCGTCGTTGAAGTCGCGGACCATGACCTTCTGGTGGTTGAGGCCGACCGAGTCGACGGCGCGGATGGCGATGCCCTTGGCTTTGTTGAGCTTGTCGAAGACGGCCTTGACCTCGGGGCGGGACTCGACGACGTTCTTGTCGATGCCGCCGGTGACGACGACCCCGTCCTTGGCCCGCGCGATCAGGGCGTCGGCGACGTCCATCAGGTCGAAGTCGAAGACGTTGAACATGATCTCGGTCTCGGCGCCGGCGATGAAGTCGAGCAGGACCTTCTTGAGGTCGCCGGCGGGGACGGTCTTGCCGTCGACGACGCGCTGATGGTTGGCGTGGACTTCGGCGTTGCGGTAGCCGGGCTTGCCGCCGGGAAGCTCGAGGGTCATCGGCGTGAGGGGGTCGTTGAACTTGCGGAAGACCTCGGCGACGCGCTGGTCGGCGAGGAGCTCGCGGAACTTGGCGCGCATCGCGTTCTCGAACTCGGTGTCCGCGGCGTCGGGGTCGGCCTTGTCCTCCTTCTTGGCGGCCTTCAGGAACGCCTCGACCTCGGGCCACAGCGCGGGGTTGTGCTGGAGCATCAGCATGAACTGGCTCTCGGACATGTCCTTGACGCCGTCCTCGAGGGCGAACTCCTTCTTCTGCTCGTCGGTGAGGGTGAGCTCCTCCTTGAAGACCTCGCGCAGGAAGCGGCGGGCCTCGGGGCGCTTCATCACCTCGCGCGCGAGCGCGAACATCTTCGCGAAATCGTGACTGGCCTTCCGGGCCGGGACGGCGTCGTCGGCCTTCTCGGCGGCGCTCGGGGCGGCGAAGCCGGCGGCGGCGAGCGCCGTGCGCGCGGCCTCGGCGGCGCGCGTCGCGGCGGCGCCGACGGGACCGGGCGCGGCGGGGGCCGAAAGCAGCGGATGCGCGGCGAAGGCGGCGGGCACGGCTGCGGAGACGGGAGCGGCGGGGGCGACGGGGACAGGGGCGGCGGGAGCCGCGAGCAAGGCGGCGACGCTCAAGGAGGGGGTCAGGGAAGCTGTCGGGGAGAGCTGGAACGACGGCGCCGAGAGCGCGGGAGCCGAGAGCGACGGCCCCAGGGCCGGGGTCAGCCCGGCCTGCACGCGCGGCACGACGACGGCCGCGGCGGAGGGCAGCTCGAGCAGGACGCAGAGGACGGGGGCGAGGAGTCGCTTCATGGCCCCATCCTACCACCGCCCCTCGACGGAGGACTAGGGAAGAAGGACCCGAGGAGGCTTAGACCTTGGACCCAGGCCGTTTCGGGCTCATTTGAGGCACCCGGCCCAGGGGACGTCCTCGCCGTTTTTCTTGAAGCAGCGGCCCGTCGGACCTTCCGCGCCGGCCGCGACCAGGGCGCGCACGATGGGATAGACGCCGGCCGGCTCCTCCGCGGCCGAAGGGTTCATCGCGGTGCGGGCGACGCCGGGATCGACCGCGTTCACCGCGATGCGCCCGCGCCACTCCGCGGCCAGGGCGCGAGTGAGCATGTTGAGCCCGGCCTTGGAGACGCAGTAGGCGTGATACGGCTCCATCGGGAAGAAGCCCAGGCCCGAGGTCACGTTGATCACGCTGCCGCGGGGCATCAGCCGCGCCGCCGCGCGAGCGACGAGCAGCGGGCCGGTGAGGTTGATCTCCAGCGCGCGGCGCCATTGCTCGAGCGGCTGCTCGGTCACGCGCCCGGCCTCGAGGACGCCCGCGTTGTTGACCACCGCGTCGAGGCCGCCGAGCGCCTCCTCGACCCCGCGGATGAGCCTCTCGACGTCCTCCGGCTTCGAGACGTCGGCGCGGAAAGACGCCGCCTCGCCCACTGGGACCTCGCGGCGGGCGCACACCGCAAGGACGGCGCCGTCGACCTGGAACGCGGCGGCGAGGGCGCGTCCGATCCCGGAGGACGCCCCCGTGATCAACACCCTCCGGCCGGCGACGAGCTTCCCGTGGTCCGCGGACGGCTTAAGAACGTTCATGCCGCAAGGATAGCGAGGGCGCGGAGCGCGGTCCATGGACCGCGCGTCGCATTCCTGTGCTACTTCGTGAACAGCGAGGCGAGGGCCCCGTCGAGCGACGGGCGGCGGAACTGGTAGCCGTGCGCGAGGAGCTTCTTCGGCGCGGCCTTCTGTCCGCCGAGCAGCAGAGAGGACATCTCGCCGAGCGCCAGGCGCAGGGCGAAGGCGGGTGCGGGCAGGAAGGCCGGGCGATGAAGGGCGCGGCCGAGGGCTTTCGTGAACCCCGCGTTCGTCGCCGCCTCGGGCGCGGTCACGTTGACGGGTCCGGTGAGCTTCGCGTCGTCGATCGCGAACAGGATCGCCCCGACGACGTCGTCGATGTGGACCCACGGGAACGGCTGGCGCCCGCCGCCGAGCGGGCCGCCGAGGCCGAGCTTGAACGGGGTCAGCATCTTGGCCAGCGCCCCGCCGCCCTTGCCCAGGACCACGCCGAAGCGGGTCATGACCGTGCGGACGCCGAGTCTGTCCGCTTCGCGGGCGTCGCGCTCCCACTGCCCGCACAGCGCGGCGAGGAAGTCGGAGCCGCGCTGCGCGTCCTCGGCGCACTCGCCCTCCGGAGAGACGCCGTAGAAGCCCACGGCCGAGGCGTTGACGAGGACCAGCGGGCGTTCCTTGGCCGCCTCGATCGCGGCGACGACCGCCCGGGTCGAGTCCACGCGGCTCTTGATCAGCGCGAGCTTGCGCTCCGCGGTCCAACGCCCGCCCGCCACGCTCTCGCCGGCGAGGTTGATCACGGCGTCGGCGCCGTCGACGGTCATCACCCACGGGCCCGGGTCGCGCCCGTTCCAGAGGCGGGCGTCGACGCGGCCGTCCCAGCGGAGCTGGGCCCCGGCGACGTCGCGCGTGAGCAGGACGACGGCGTCGCCGCGCTGGAGCAGAGTCTCGATGAGCGCGCCGCCGATGAAGCCGGTGCCGCCGGCCAAGACCACTTTCATCAGTCGGGTATCTCCGGCTCGACGAGCGCGGCGAGCTGCTCCAAGGACTCCTGCCAGCCCAGATAGCAGGCCTCGACCGGGATCATCGCCGGGATGCCTTCCTGCACGATGCTGACCTCGGTGCCGACGGAGACCTTGGTGAAGGCGTAGGTGGTCCGCATCTCGCCCGGCATGGCGGGGTCGTCGAAGGCGTCGGTGGCGACGATGCGTTCGCCGGGCTTGAGCTCGACGTACCTGCCGCCGAAGGACATGCTCTTGCCCGTTGAGAAGTTCGTGAAGGACATCCTGTAGGTCCCGCCCGCCTTGGCGTCGAGGCTGTGGACCGTGCAGGTGAAGCCGTGCGGCGGCAGCCACTTGCAGTTCGCCGCTGGATCGAGCACCGCCTTGTAGACGCGCTCCGCCGGCGCCTTGAGCACGCGGTGGAGCCGGACGGTGCCGGTGGTCCTCTTCTCTTCGGTCTTGGTCGTCATGTTCGCTGACCTCCTGGGAATGAGGGATTCTGCAAAATCTTTCATCGTCCCGGCGTCACGTTTTCTTGACCGCCAAGTGCGGGAAGGAGCATACGGCCGCAGTATAGCCTGCGCCCGGGCGGCCCGCAACCGTTTCCGGAAACAGCCGCCCGCGAGGGAACAAAACGGGCGGGTCGATCGTATGAAAGGATGGGGATCCTTCGCCGTCCGCTGTTCTGGGCCGTGGTCGCCGGGGCTTTGGCCGTCTTGGCCGCGCGCCGCGCGGGGCATCTCGCGCCCGCCCGCGACGAGGGCTGGAGGGAGGCGGCGTACGCGGGGCCGGTGCGCGTCGCGGGGACGCTCGACGCGCCGGTGCGCCGGACGCGGCGGGGCTGGCGCACGCGGCTGGCGTTCGCCTCGCCGACGGGGATCCAGCGCGCGCAGGTCTGGCTTCCGCGCGGGCGCGAGGTCGGGGACCTGGAAAAGGGGCGCGAGGCGGTCGTCGCGGGGAAGCTGCGGCTGCCGCGGCGCCCGCGCGACCCCGGGGACTTCGACGAGGCGGGGGCGCTCGCGGCCGCGGGCTGCGGCTGGGTGCTCCACGCGCGCGATGTCGCGGTCTCGACGGGTGGCGCTCCCGTCCGCTTCCTGCCCTGGGCCTGGGCCCAGCGCGCGCGCCTGTCCGCCGAGGCCGCGTTCGCGCGCCGCCTCCCGCCGGAGCGGGCCGCCCTGCTCGCCGGCATCGCGCTCGGCGACGCGGGCGCGCTCTCCGACGGGCTCGCCAAGGCGGTGCGCGACGCGGGGGCCACGCACCTGCTCGTCGCCTCGGGCTCGAACATCGGCTTCGCGGCGGCGGCGGCCGCGCTGTGCGGGCTCGCCGCGGGCCTCCGGCCCGCGGCGCGCGCGGCGCTGACGCTCGGCGCCGCCGGGTTCTACACCTTGATGGCGGGCGCCGACCCGCCGTGCGTGCGCGCCTGGGTGATGCTGGCCGCGGCGCTCGCGGGGCGCGCCCTCGGCCGGGAGACGACGGCGTCGGCGGCGCTCACCTTCGCGGCGGCGGTCATGCTCGTCCTCGATCCGGCGTCGGCCCTGTCGCCGAGCGCGGTCATGAGCGTGGGGGCCTGCGCGGCGATCATCTGGGCGGGCAACGGGGCGGAGCGCGCCGCGCCCGCGTCCTGGCCGCGCCTCGCGCGCGCCGCGGCGGCCCTGTTCCTGATCAGCGTCGCCGTCGCCGCGGCGCTGTGGCCGCTGTGGATCGCCGTGTTCGGGCGAGCCTCGCTCGTCGGGCCGCTCGTCAACCTCATCCTCGTCCCGCTGTCGGGGCCGCTGCTCGCGGGCGGCTTCGGCCTGTGGGCGGCGGACGCGTGGCTCCCGGCGGCGGCGCCCGCGGCGTCGGGGCTCGTCGACGCGGGCCTGCGGCTGTTCGAGCGGACCTGCGTGCGCGCCGCCGCCCTGTCGTGGGCGGCCGTCGAGCCGCGGCCTTGGACCGGCGTCGAGATCGCCTCCTGGCTCCTCCTGCTCGGGGGCCTGAGCCTCTGGCCCCGGCGCAAGGCGTGCGCCGCCCTCGCGGCTTGCGCGGCGCTCCTCTTCGCCGGCGGGCGGGCCTTGGCCCCGCGTCCGCCGGTGTCGGCGTTGTTCCTGACGGACGGGAGCGTCCTGCTGCGCTTCAACGGCGGCCCCGCCTGGCACCTGGGCCCCAAGCCGCCCCGGGCTAAGGCGCGCCGAGCCTCGCGGGCTCTGGGCGCGGGGACCTTGGAGCGGGTCGCCGTGGGCGGGCCGTGGACGCTGAGGCTCGGCCGCGTCGAGATCTCGGTCGGGGGCCGGGGTAATCCTTCCATCCGAAGGGCCCAAGGGCCTTTTGCTATAATCGAGCCTCCTTGGGCGTCCGCGTTCGAGGTCACGACCGATGGCGACTCCTACTTCATCCAAGATCCCCTCCGTCCCGGCGTTCGGCTCGGTCCTCATTTTCCGCAACGAGGCCAAGCCCGACTCGTCGCGGACGCTCGAGCTCGTGCGCGCCCTGCTCAAGAAGCACGGCGTGCGCACGGTGACGGCGGCGCGCGTGCCGACGGCGCGCTCCCTGCGCGACGCCGACCTCGCCGTCGCGCTCGGCGGCGACGGGACCATGCTCCACGTCGCGCGCGAGGTCGCCCCGCGCGGCATCCCGCTGCTCGGCGTCAACATCGGGACCTTGGGCTTCCTCTCGGCGGCCGAGGCGGGGGACCTCAAGCGCTGCGTGAGCGCGGTCCTCGCCGGGCGCTTCGCCGTCGAGGAGCGCTCGATGCTCTCGGCGGAGGTCCTGCGCGCCGGCCGGCGCATCTACGGGCCGGACCTCGCCCTCAACGAGGTCGTCATCCGCTGCGGCGAGCAGGCTCGCGCGATCACGCTCTCCACCCGCTCCGGGGAGCGCTTCGTGGCCGACTACTTCGGCGACGGGCTCATCGTCGCGACGCCGACGGGCTCGACGGCCTACTCGCTGGCCGCCTCCGGCCCGATCATCGATCCTTCCCTCGACGTGACCCTCGTGGCGCCGATCTGCCCCCACGCGCTGACGCAGCGGCCCTTGATCGTCCCGGCGCACCTGCCCCTGACCATCCGCCTCGGCAAGCGCCGCGAGGGCGAGGCGCCGCGCGTGCTCGTCTCGCTCGACGGCCGTCCCGGCTGCGACCTCAAGCTCGGCGACGAGGTGCGCGTGCGCCGCGCGGAGACGCCGCTGCGCCTGCTGCTGCCGCCGGGCCGCTCCTTCTTCGAGGTCCTGCGCCGCAAGCTGAAGTGGGGGCAGCGCTGACGTGCTGAGGAAGCTGAAGGTCTTCAACTTCGCGGTGGCCGAGAAGGTCGAGCTCGAGCTCGGCGCCGGCTTCACCGCGCTCACCGGCGAGACCGGCGCGGGCAAGTCCATCCTCCTCGAGGCCCTGGGTTTCCTCCTCGGCTCGCGCGGCTCCTCGTCCTGGCTGCGCGCGGGCGCCGAGCGCCTGGAGGTCGAGGGCCTGGTCGATCTCGCCGACGTCCCGGCCGACCTGCGCCGCGAGCTCGGTTTGACGGGCAAGACCGTCGAGCTGCGCCGCGAGCTCGACGCCACCGGCCGCACGCGCGCGATGATCGCGGGCCGCCCCGCCCCGGTGGCCGCGCTGGGCCGCGTCGGGGACCATTTCGCCGACTTCCACGGCCAGCACGAGAGCCGCACCTTGCTGCAGGCCTCCTCCCAGCTCGAGCTGCTCGACCGCTTCGGCGGCCTCGACGCCGAGCGCGAGGCTCTGGCGGGGGCGTACGCCGCCTGGACCGCGCTCAAGGCCCGCCTCGAGGCGTCCTCCTTGTCCGAGGCGGAGCGCGAGCGCCGCGCCGACCTGCTGCGCTTTCAGCTCGAGGAGATCGACGAGGCCAATATCCGCAACGGCGAGGACGAGGAATTGGAGGAGCGGCTCCCGCGCCTGAAGAACGCCGAGCGCCTGCGCGGCCTCGCCGATGCCGCCTACGGCCTGCTGTACGCCGAGGAGAACGCCGCCGTCGCGCGCCTGCTGAAAGCGTCTCGCGCCGTTTCCGAGCTCGCCAAGCTCGACGCGGCCGCCGGCAGCCTCCACACCGAGCTCGAGAGCGCGCACGTCACCGCCGGCTCGGTCGCGCGCGAGCTCAGCGCCTACCGCGACTCGGTCTCGGCCGATCCCGCCGCCCTCGACGCTTTGCTCTCGCGCCAGGACGCCCTGGCGCGCCTGAAGCGCAAGCACGGCGTCACCTTGGCCGAGGTGCTCGCCGCGCGCGAGCGCCTGGCCGCGGAGCTCGACGGCCTGGAGAACGCCGACGCGCATCTCGAGAAGACGCGCAAGGAGCTCGCCAAGGCCGAGGGTGAGCTCATGCGCCTGTCCGACCAGGCTCATGATAAGCGCGTGAAGGCCGCCAAGAAGCTCGACGCGGCCGCGCTCAAGGAGCTCAAGGTCCTGGGCCTGCCGCACGCCCGCTTCTCCTGCGCCGTCGAGATGGAGGAGGGGAGCTGGGGCAAGACGGGGGCCGACGCGGTGGAATTCCTCCTTGCCCCAAACCCCGGCGAGCCGCCCCGCCCGGTGAAGAGCGCCGCCTCCGGCGGCGAGCTCTCCCGCGTCATGCTGGCTTTGAAGACCGTCTTCGCGAAGGCCGACCGGACGGCGCTGCTCGTCTTCGACGAGGTGGACGCCGGCATCGGCGGCGAGGTCGCGCACGCCGTGGGCGAGCGCCTGTCCGCGCTGGCGAAGGGCCGCCAGGTGCTGTGCATCACGCACCTTCCCCAGGTGGCCTGCTTCGCGCAGAACCACTTTCACGCCGCCAAGGACGTCGCCGCGGGCCGCACGCGCCTGCGCGTCGACCGTCTCGACGGGGCCGGCCGTCTCGAGGCGGTCGCGACGATGCTCGGCGGCAAGCCGACGGGCGCGTCCCGCAAGCACGCGCAGGAATTACTGGAGAGTTCAATCTCATGAGCCAAAAGATCCGCACTCGCTTCGCCCCTTCCCCGACCGGCTTCCTGCACATCGGAGGCGCGCGCACGACGCTGTACAACTGGCTCTTCGCGCGCCGCCACAAGGGCGACTTCATCCTGCGGATAGAAGATACCGATGAGGTCCGCTCGACCGACGACTCGGTGACCGCGATCCTGGACTCGGTGAAGTGGCTCGGCCTCGACTGGGACGAGGGTCCCCTCGACGGCAAGACCGACAAGGGGCCGTACTCCCCCTACTTCCAGATGCAGCGCGTCCACATCTACCGCAAGTACCTCGACCAGCTCGTCTCCGAGGGCAAGGCCTACCGCTGCTACTGCACGAAGGAGGAGCTCGACGAGTACCGGCGCGTGGCCCAGCTCGAGAAGCGCCCGCCGCGCTATCCCGGGGTGTGCCGCGCGCTCAGCGACGCGCAGCGCAGGGAGCGCGAGGCCGCCGGCAAGAAGTTCTCCATCCGCTTCAAGATGCCGGCCGACGGCGCGACCGCCGTCGACGACCAGATCCGCGGCAAGGTCTCCTTCGAGAACAATCTGCAGCAGGACCTCGTCATCTGGAAGACGACCGACGGCCCGACCTACAACTTCTGCTGCGTCATCGACGACCACCTGATGGAGATGACCCACGTCATCCGCGGCGACGAGCACCTGTCGAACACCCCGTCCCAGATCCAGATCTACTACGCGCTGGGCTGGACGCCGCCGCTGTTCGCGCACTTGTCCATGATCCTCGGCCCCGACGGCTCGAAGCTCTCCAAGCGCCACGGGGCGACCTCGGTGCTCGAGTACCGCGACCAGGGCTACCTGCCGCACACGATGCGCAACTACCTCGCGCTGCTCGGCTGGTCCACCTCGGAGTCCCAGCAGCTGTTCACCGACGAGGACCTGATCGCCAAGTTCGACCTCGCGGGCTGCCAGAAGAGCCCGGCGACGTTCGACACGGTCAAGCTGAACTGGATGAACGGCGAGTATATCCGGCAGACTCCGGTCGCCGAGCTCGTGAAGCTGGCGAAGCCCTTTTTGGAGAAGGCGGGCCTGATCGGCCTGCCCGGGCCGGCGCTCGAGAAGGTCGTCGCGCTCGAGCACGAGAAGTTCAAGCTGCTCTCCGAGATACCCGGCTTGATCGAGTTCTTCTACAAGCCCGTCGTTTTCGACCCGAAGGCCTTCGACAAGGTCCTCAAGGCTCCCGGCGCCAAGCAGGTGCTGCTGGACATGGCCGAGGTCCTCTCCGGCTTCGCGCCCTTCGAGGACAAGGCCCTCGAGGCCCGCATCCGCCGGTTCGTCGCGGACAAGGGCCTCAAGAACGGCCAGGTCTTCCATCCGATCCGGGTGGCCGTCAGCGGACGGACCGAGGGGCCGACCTTGTTCCTGATGCTCGAGATCATGGGCAAGGACATGGTCGTCTCCCGCCTCAAGGACGCCGCCTCTCGCCTTGCCGAGACCGTTCCCGGCGCATAGCCGTTCTGTTGCAGGCAGGGCGAGGACCCCGGCGTCGCGCCCGGCGGGCCTGGGTCTTGCGTCGCGCGGGCATTCTCATATACTATCCCTTTCCGATTTTCCGGAGGCGTTATGACGAAAAAACTCGTGAAGAAGGCGGTGAACTCGCCGGCGAAGCCCAAGGCTTCCGCCGGAGCTTCCGCCAAAGATCTGGCGTGGCTGACGCCGGCGAAGATCAAGTCGATCCGCGCCGAGCTCGTCTCCATGCGCGACGACATCCTGCGCACGGTGCGCAAACAGGGTATCAGCGACGTGGACAACGGCGATTCCGTCGACCAGGCGAGCCAGTCCATTGAAAAAGAGCTCATGTTCGAGCTCTCCGACAACGAGCGCACCACCCTCGACATGGTCGAGGCCGCCATCCGCAAGATCGACAACGGGACCTACGGCCTGTGCGAGGCCACCCAGAAGCCCATCACCCGCGCCCGCCTCGAGGCGATCCCCTACGCGCGCTACTCGATCGCCTATCAGAACCAGATCGAGCAGAAGGTGACGGAGGCCGCCGAGCCGGGCCTCGACTTCAGCGTCATCGGCGAAACGGAACGCGCCGGAGAATAGCCGGAGGGTCCGTCGATCGAGCCGTCCCCGCGGACGGTTGAAAGGGAACTATCCTCAAGGATAGTTCCCTTCGTCGTTCAGGAGAGAGACGTCGGCAGCGATCTCTCTCGCCAGGCCCCGAAGCCGCCGACGAGGTCCGTGACGTCGGCGTGGCCCGCGGCGCGGAGCAGGCTCGCCGCGATCGAGGAGCGGTAGCCGCCCGCGCAGTAGACGGCGACCGGCCGCCCCTTCGGGACCTCCGCCGCCCGCCGCGGCCACTGCGCCAGCGGCAGGTGGAGGCTTCCGGCGACGAAGCCGGCCGCGCGCTCGGCGTCGGTGCGCACGTCCACGACCAACGGAGCGTTCTTCCCGGAGAGGCGTTCGGCCAAGGCCCGGGCGGTCGTCCGCGGCGTCCGCGCCACGAGGTCCGGGCGGCCGTCCAGGGAGGCCATGCCGCTTTTCAGGACGCCGGCCACGCGGTCGACTCCCACGCGGGCCAGCCGCAGGACGGATTCCTTCTCCCGTCCGGCGTCGGCGACGACGATGAGCGGCTTCTCGGGGTCGAGCACCGAGCCCGCCCAGTTGGCGAACTTGCCGTCGAGCCCGATGTTGACCGCGCCGCGCCAGTGCGCGCCGGCGAAGTCGGCGGGATCGCGCGTGTCGAGCACGACCGCCCCCTCGCGGACGAGCGTCTCCGCCCGCTCGGGGGACAGCTCGGGGAGGGAGGCCAGCGCCGTGTCGAGGGTGCCGCGCTCGCGGCGGTTCATGTCCGCGTCGTGCGCGAAGTAGGCGGGCGCCTCGGCCTGGCCCTCGGTCACGAGGCGGATGAACTCCTCGCGAGAGCGGGCCTTGAGGGCGTAGTTGTAGAGCTTCTGCTCGCCGATCGTGGAGACGCGCTCGTCGGACATGTTCTTGCCGCACGCCGACCCGGCCCCGTGGGCGGGATAGACCAAGGTCTCGTCGGGCAAGGTCATCAGCTTGGTCTTCAGGGAGTCGTGGAGCATCCCCGCGAGATCCTCGGCCGCGAAGCCGACCGACGCCATGAGGTCCGGGCGGCCGACGTCGCCGATGAACAAGGTGTCCCCGGTGAGCACGGCCTTGGGCTTGCTCCGGTCGGCGTCCAGGTCGTACACCGTCAGGCAGACGCCCTCCGGGGTGTGGCCCGGGGTCTCGAGGACTCCGATGCCGAGCGCGCCGAACTCGAGGCGCGCTCCGTCCTTGAGCGGGGAGAACGGGTAATCCGCCTTGGCCCGCGCGCCGAGATGGATCGCGGCGCCGCAGCGGTCGCGCAGCTCCAGATGGCCGGCCACGAAGTCCGCGTGGAAATGAGTGAGCATCACGTGCTTGATGCTCAGGCCGAGCTTTGCCGCCTCTTCGACGTAGCCGTCCACGTCGCGCTGGGGGTCGACGATCACCGCGACGCCCGTTTTTTCGTCTCCGAGCAGGTAGGAGCCGTGGGCCAGGCAGGCGAGGTAGAAGGGTCGGATGATCATGCGCCCATTTTACCTTTTGGGGGGAGACGCGGCCGCCTTGAAAATGTAACACCGGGAAGCTACCCTAGCATCGAGTGAAGTATTGGGTTTATAAGGAATCTCGCATCCTCGGCCCTTTCGACAAGGAGGCCGTGTCGGGCCTTCCCGGCCTCGACGCGGGCACCCTCGTCTGCGCGGGCGACCCCGCGGGCGGTTCGTGGACCCCGGCGGGGGAGCTCTCCGAGCTGGCGGGGCTGCCCGACGGCGGCGCGGGTCCTCTCGACGATTTCCCTTCGACCTCCGGCTTGCTCGACCAGCTGCAGATCGACTCCGCCGGCCTCATCGGCGACGACGACTTCCCCGCCTCCCTCGCCGAGGACCTGTTCCAGGACGCCTCGTTCAAGAAGGACTTCAAGGATATCCTGTTCCCGAGCGCCGACGCCGACGCGGCCGAGTCGCGCTGCGCCCGCGAGAAGATCTCGGAGCTGACGGCTCAGCTCGAGGCGATGTACCGCCACGTCTCCAACCTGGAGGCCGCGCAGACCGATCTGTCCCGGCGTCTGGCCGCGAAGGACCTCGAGCTCCGCTCCCGCGGTATCGAGCCCGCGGCGCAGGCCGCGGCGGCTCCTCCCGCGCCCGAGCCCGTGAAGACTTTCCTGTCGCCGGCGCCGCCCCCGATCCCGGGCGGGCCGCCCCCGGTCGCCGCCGTCCCGGCATCTCCGGCGGTGGAGCCCCCGTCCGAGTGGCCCGAGGCCCCCGTCGGCGGCGGCTTCCCGTCCTTCGCCGGCTCCGCGCCGCTCCCGCCCGCCGCCGCGGCCCCGCCGCCCCCGGCCGCGCCGGTCGAGCCTCCCGCTCCGGCGCTTCCGGACATCCCGTCTTTCGCTTCCGCTGCCGCACCGGCTGTTATCGATTCGCCGAAGGCGGATCAACCTCCCGCCGTGGAGCTCCCGAGCATCGCGGCCCCGGCCGCGGCGCCGGAGGCCGCGCCGGCGCCCGCGAAGCTGTCGTTCGGCAAGCCGCATGCGTTCAAGATCGTCCCGACCAAGAAGTCGTTCAAGGTCCTCGGCGCCGACGAGGCCGCGCAGGGCGCCTCCTCGAATCCGGTCCCCGAGTTCAAGCTGGAGCCCATCGTCGAGGCGGCGCCGGCCCAGACCCCGCCTCCGGCGGAGATCCCGCCCGTCCCGACGCCGGCGCCGATGCCGGTCGTGCCTCCCCCGCCGCCGCCCCCGATCACGCTGGCGCCGATCGTCCCGCCGGAGCCGGCTCCGGTCGTCATGACCCCGATGTCGACGCCGGAGCCCTCCTCGCTCATCAGCCCGTTCACGGTGCCCTCCCAGCCCGCGCCCGCGACGCCGACGCCGGTGGCCCCGCCGCCGAACACCCTCAGCCGCTCCCAGCCGGTGCCCGACCTGACCGGCGGAGACCTGTCCGGCTCCTCCGACGCGACCACGCAGGTCCCGCCCCCGGCGACGATGGCGCGGTCGGGCGCCGCGTCCGCCGCCGCCCCGGCCGACGCCGCCGTCGCCGCGCGCTTCGCCAAGCCCGAGCCCGCCCCGCCGACGGGCGAGATCAAGAAGCCGGGGCGCAGCAACAAGCCTTTCCTCATCGCCGGCGGCGTGCTCGTGACCTTGCTCGTGGTCCTGGGCGTGATCTTCATGCGCCAGCCGAAGGACGACCTCCGTCAGATGACGACGCTCGACGACGGCAAGGCCCCGATCGGCGTCACCGTCGACGAGGGAGCCGTGGTACCTCCTCCGATGGTCAAGCCGAAGATCGCCGAGGATCCCGCGCCCGCTCCGGCGCCGGCGCCCGGCCCGTCGGCCGAGCATCTGGCCGCGATAGAGGCGGTCAAGGACTTCCCGCTCGACGGCGACCGCGGCACCGTCGGCCGCTGGCTGCAGTACTCGTACACCGCCAGCCCCGGGGCCGGGACCGAGGAGTGGAACGCGAGCACGACGGGGGACAACACCGTGCTCGTCGAGTACCGCCTGGTCCCGGGCTCGTCCGTGGGCAAGGGCGCCTTGTATCTGTTCGAGGTCGACGGCAACGGCATCGTCATGGGCAAGAACATCGAGGCCCGCCAGATGCTCGCCGGCGGGCCCCCGCCGGAGGCCCCCAAGGCCAAGAAGAAGCCAGTGAAGAAGGCCGCCCCCAGGCGCCGCGCGGTCATCGAGGAGCCGAAGGAGGTGCCGCTGCTGCCCCTGCCCGACTCCGGCGAGCTGCGTCCGCCCGCCGAGGACGACGGCACCTTCGGATCGGACACCGTCGATTCGGGCATATAGGCGTTATTCGTTCATTTCTTATTAATATGCCTGTTCTAGCGACCGGCCTTGACAAAAAACCCCGTGGACCGTAACCTTATAGGGAAATGGCTCCGACCCAGCATGTGATCTCCCTCGGCCTGTCCCGGCGTCTCGCCGATTTCCTGGTCGAGGAGAAGCTCCTCACCGCGGACAACCTGAAAGAAGCCCTCGACGCCCAGAAGAAGGGCGGCGAGAAGCTGGGCTCCCTCCTCATAGAGAAGGGCTTCATCGAGGAGGAGAAGCTCCTCCAGTTCCTCGCCGAGAAGACCGGCATCTCCTACGTGTCCCTCGCCGACATCGGCGAGATCCCCGAGGAGGCGATCAAGGCGGTCCCCGAGTCCATCGCGCGGCAGAAGATGCTGATGCCCTTCAACAAGACGAAGGACCGGCTCACCGTCGCCATCGCCGACCCCCTCGACGTGATGATCCTCGACGACCTCAAGATGCAGCTCGGCTGCGACGTCATCGGCTGCCTCGCCTCCGAGGCCGAGATCTCCGCCGCGCACGAGAAGTACTACAAGCAGGAGACCTCCCAGGAGGCCCTCGAGGAGATCGTCAAGCAGCAGTCGGAGAACGAGGCCGCGGCCGACGAGCTCGAGCAGGTCGAGGAGAAGGCCGAAAAGACCGAATCCGGTCTCGAGAAGGCGGCCGAGGACGCCCCGGTGATCAAGATGGTGAACCTGATCATCGCCGGGGCGGTGAAGGCCAAGGCCTCGGACATCCATATCGAGGCCTACGCCAAGGACCTGCGCATCCGCTACCGCATCGACGGCGTCCTGCACGAGCAGCCCTCCCCGCCCAAGAAGTTCCACGCCGCGATCTGCGCGCGCGTCAAGATCATGTCGAACCTCAACATCGCCGAGAGGCGCGTGCCCCAGGACGGGCGCATGCGCATCAAGATGGACGGCAAGGAGATCGACATGCGCGTGTCGGTCCTGCCCTGCGCTCCCGGCGAGAAGATCGTCACCCGCATCCTCGACTCGTCGGGTCTGAAGGTCAACATGACCCAGCTCGGCTTCGAGCCGGAAGCCATGGCGGTCTTCAAGAAAGCCATGGAGGCGCCGTACGGCGTCAACCTCGTCACCGGACCGACCGGGTCGGGAAAATCGACCACTCTGTACTCGGCTCTGTCCAACCTGAACACCCCGGACTGCAACATCATGACGGCCGAGGACCCCGTCGAGTACCAGCTCCCCGGCATCAACCAGGTCCAGATCAACAACCAGGTCGGCCTGACCTTCCCGGCGGCGCTGCGCTCCTTCCTGCGCCAGGACCCCGACGTCATCATGGTCGGCGAGATCCGCGACCAGGAGACGGCGACGATCGCAATCAACGCCGCCCTGACCGGCCACCTCGTCTTCTCGACTCTGCACACCAACGACACCTCGCAGACGATCACGCGCCTGGGCATGATGGGCGTGGAGCCCTTCCTCGTCAGCTCGGCCATGCTGATGATCGAGGCCCAGCGCCTGCTGCGCGCGATCTGCCCGAAGTGCAAGGAGCCGTACGAGGTCGAGAAGGACTGGCTGCTCAAGCTTGGCGTGCCCGAGGTCCAGCTCCAGGCGGCCGTGGGCGAGAAGAACAAGATCACGCTGTATAAGGGCAAAGGCTGCGAGAACTGCGCGACCACCGGTTATCGCGGACGCCAGGGCCTCTACGAGGTCATGGAAGTCACCGACGCGATCCGCCAGCTCATCCTGGACCGGGCGTCAGCGAAGATGATCAAGAACCAGTCCATGAAGCAGGGCATGCTGACTCTGCGCATGTGCGCCGTGCGCAAGCTGCTCGGGGGCCTGACCACCGCCGAGGAGATGATGCGCGTGACGGCGTCGGACGTCGACACTTAACTTTAAAGGAGTCCTGCATGGTTTCGATGGGAGAGCTGTTCCTGCTGATGCACGAGCGCGGCGCGTCCGACCTCCATCTCACGGTGGGGGCCCCGCCGACCCTGCGCATCGACGGCTCGCTGCTGCCGACGCCGTTCGAGAAGCTCAGCAGCGAGACGGCGCAGACCTTGATCTACTCGCTGCTCAACGACCAGCAGCGCCAGCGCTTCGAGGCGTCCAACGAGCTCGACCTCGCCTTCAACCTGCGCGGCATCGGCCGCGTGCGCATGAACGTGTACCGCCAGACCGGCTCGGTCGGCGCCGCCGTCCGCGCGATCCCGAACTCCTTCAAGACCTTCGAGGAGATCGGCGTGCCCAAGTCCATCCTCGACATCATGAAGCTCCCGAAGGGGCTCATCCTCGTCACCGGCCAGACCGGCTCGGGCAAATCCACGACCTTGGCCAGCATGATCGACTTCATCAACGAGACGCGCGCCGCGCACATCATGACGATCGAGGACCCCATCGAGTTCGTCCACGCGCACAAGAAGTCCGTCATCAACCAGCGCGAGGTCGGCTCCGACACGGTGACCTTCGGCGCCGCCCTGCGCCACATCCTGCGCCAGGACCCGGACGTCATCCTCATCGGCGAGCTGCGCGACCTGGAGACGATCCAGGCCGCGCTCAACATCGCGGAGACCGGCCACATGGTGCTGGCCACGCTCCACACGACGGACTGCGCCCAGACGATCAACCGCATCATCGACGTGTTCCCCCAGCACCAGCTCGATCAGGTCCGCGTCCAGCTCTCCTTCGTCCTCCAGGCCGTCCTCTGCCAGCAGCTGCTGAGCCACTCGACGGGCACGGGCCGCGTCCTGGCCTGCGAGACTTTGATCGTCAACTCCGCGATCCGCAACCTGATCCGCGAGCAGAAGGTCGAGCAGATCCAGGTCGCGATCCAGACCGGCGGCAAGATCGGCATGCAGACGATGAACCAGTCGCTGGCCGACCTCTACTTCAAGCAGAAGATCACCTTCCAGGAGGCCATGGCGCACTCGATGGACCCCGAGGACCTTCGCCGCCTGATGCAGCGCCACATGACGCCCGCGCAATCGTAGAATAGGGAGAGACTATGCCCGCCTACAGCTATAAAGCCAAGACCGCCGCCGGCCTCGTCATGGAGGGCGTCATCGACGCCGACGAGCAGCGCGCCGCCGTCGAGAAGCTGCGCGGGCAGAAGATGGTCGTCCTCGAGATCGCGGAGAAGACGATGTCGCCGGTCGAGAAGTTCAAGGCCGCGGTCGGCTGGAAGAAGAGCAAGAAGAGCATCCCCTCGAAGGACCTGTCGCTGTTCTCCCGCCAGCTGTCGACCCTCGTCGGCGCCGGCGTGCCGATCGTGCAGAGCCTCGGCATCCTCGAGAGCCAGGCCGAGAACCCCGACTTCAAGGAGGTCCTCGGCGGGGTCAAGTCCGACATCGAGGCCGGCCTGTCCATCTCCGACGCGCTGAAGAAGCACCCGAACGCCTTCCCCGACCTGTACTGCTCGATGGTCAAGGCCGGCGAGCTCGGCGGCATCCTCGACACCATCCTCGAGCGCCTGACCGCCTACCTCGAGAGCTCCGAGGCCCTGAAGGCCAAGGTGAAGGGTGCGATGATGTACCCCGCGATCGTGCTCTCGATCTGCTCGATCGTCACCGTCTTCCTGATGATCTTCGTCATCCCGACCTTCAAGAACATCTTCGCGGGCTTCGGCGCGGAGCTGCCGCTGCCGACGCAGATCCTCATCGACCTCTCCGACGCGATGAAGGCGAAATGGTACCTCATCGTCGCGGCCCCGTTCGTCGGCTGGAAGGCCTTCGAGAAGTTCTACGCCACGCCGTTCGGCCACAAATGGGTCGACGCCCAGTCCCTCAAAGCTCCGATCTTCGGGCCCATCCTGAAGAAGGTCGCCGTCGCCCGCTTCACGCGCACGCTCGGCACCTTGATCAAGTCCGGCGTGCCGATCATGCAGGCGCTGGAGACCGTCGCCCAGACGGCCGGCAACGTCGTCATCGCCGAGGCCGTCGACAGCACGCGCGAGTCCATCCGCGAGGGCGGCCACCTGTCCGACCCGCTCAAGAAGTCGGGCATCTTCCCGAACATGGTCACCTCGATGATCTCCGTCGGAGAGGAGACCGGCGCCCTCGACATCATGCTCTCCAAGATCGCCGACTTCTACGACCAGGAGGTCGACACCGCCGTCAAAGGCCTGACCTCCCTGATCGAGCCCATCGTCATCGTCGTCATGGGCCTCATCATCGGCACGATCGTCATCGCGATGTTCATGCCCATGTTCGGCCTCGGCGAGCTGGCCGGCAAGCAAGGCTAAGGGACACGGTGTCAGGTTCGCAAATTCGTTGAATTCTTAGGACGTCCGCGAGTGGGAAGGCCTCGGCGACGCTGCCGGGGCCTTCTGCTTTCAGGAGAATTCAACGAATTTGCGAGCCTGACACCGCTCGCGCCTATCCTTCGAACAGGCTCTTGTCGCGCAGGAGGCGGTGGTAGGCGACGCCGAAGCGGTGGGCCTCGTCGCGCAGCTGCTGGAGCAGGCGCAGGGCGGGGTCGTCGAGGCGCAGGAGGATGGACTCGGAGCGGCCCGGGACGAAGACCTCCTCGATGCGCTTGGCCAGCGAGGCCATCGGGATCTTGAGCCCGAGCGCCTTGAGGGCCTCCTGGGCGGCGCCGAGCTGGCCCTTGCCGCCGTCGATGAGGATGAGGTCGGGCAGGGCGGCTTTCTCGGCCTTGAGGCGCTTGTAGCGCCGGTACACGGCCTCGTGCATGGACTTGAAGTCGTCGATGCCCGCCGTGTCCCGGATCTTGAACTTCCGGTAGTGGTCCCGGTTGGCCTTGCCGCCGGTGAAGCAGACCATGGACGCGACGGTCTGATGGCCCTGGAAGTGCGAGATGTCAAAGCACTCGATGTGCACCGGCGGGGTCGGGAGCATCAGGGCCTTCTGGAGGTCCGTGACCATCTGCGTGCGCGCGGTGTGGCCGCCCACCTGGTCGGCCTCGACGGCGCGCACCCGCACCCGCTCGCCCATCTGGGACAGGGCCAGGACGTTGTCGCGCAATTGCGCCGCGCGCTCGTAGTCCAGCTCCTTCGACGCGGCCTGCATGTCCCGCTCGAACTCCGCCCGGAGGTCGTCGTACCGGCCCTTGAAGAACAGCACGGCCCTCTCGGCGATGTCGCGGTAGGCGCTCTTCGAGGTCTTCCCGGCGCACGGCGCCGGGCATTCCCCGGTGTGGTAGTACAGGCACGAAGTGATCTTGCGCTTGTCCAGCGGCTTCGCCTCGGAGAACTCCCAGCGGCACGGCCGGAGGGGGAACAGGCGCTGCTTCCAGAGGTAGCGCAGGAGCGCCCGGATCGGGGAGACCTTCGGGAAGGGGCCGAAGTAGGCGCCGCCGTCGCGGACCTTGCGGCGCGTGGTGAAGATCCTTGGATAATCCTCGCCCAAAGTGACCTTGATGTACGGGTAGGTCTTGCCGTCCTTCCACATCACGTTGAAGAAGGGCTGGTGCTCGTTGATCAGGCGGCGCTCGAGCAGCAGGGACTCGCGCTCGGACTCGCACAGGACGTAGTCGATGCGCCGGATCAGGGGGACGAGGCTCTGGTTCTTGAGGTCCTCCTTGTTGGGATTGAAATAATTCGCGACGCGCTTGGCCAGGTCCAGCGCCTTGCCGATGTAGAGGATCTCCCCACCGGCGTCGCACATGATGTAGACGCCGGTCTTATGAGGGAGGTGGCGGCGGTCCAAAGGCTCCATACCTACAGTATATCAATGAGGTAGAATCATCACATGACGACGAGAATCGGACTTCTATCGGCCATCTTCCTCCTCGCCGCCGGCCCCTTGCTCGCGGCGGATCCCAAGGCTCCCTCCGCGCGGCTCGTGTACGTGAAGGGGGACGTGACCGTCGAGTCCGAGCACGGCGGCGGCCTCGGCAAGACCGGAGCGCGGCTCGACCACGGCGCCTCCGTGACCACGGCGCAGGGCGCCGGCGCCGTCATCGAGCTGCCCGACGGCTCCCGCCTCAAGCTGCGCGGGTCCAGCCGCGTCGCCGTGACCTGGCCCGGCGCGAACGGCTCGAAGTCCGAGACCTTGGCCGAGGCCTTCCTCTCCTACGGCTCGGTGTTCGCGAAGATCACGAAGCGCCTCGCCGGCCGGCAGTTCAACGTGCGCACGCCGTCCGCCGTCGCCGCCGTGCGCGGCACGGAGTTCTTCACGGCTTACGGGCGCGCCAAGGGCAAGTCCCGGGACCTGTGGGTGTGCGTCAACGAGGGCGCCGTCGAGCTCTCGACGGACAAGTCGAAGGAGAGCCTGCTCGTGCCCGCGGGCAAAGGCGTGCTGATCAAGGCCGGGGTCGACCTCACCAAGCCGCAGGCCTACGACTGGACCAAGAGCCTCAACTGGAACATGGACGCCGAGAAGAGCCCGGTCGAGGACGAGACGGATCTGGACGGCGCCTACGCGGACCTCCTTGACCAAGATTACCGTTAAGGCCGCCTTCCTCCTCGCGTGGGCCGCGTCCGCGGCCTTCGCCGCGCCCGTCCCGCAGGTCCCGCGCGGGCGCCTGCCGGAGTACGAGGCCTCGGCGCGCGTGATGGGGCGCGCGGGGCGCCTCGAGCCGCTCGCCGACCTTACCGAGCGCTGGCAGTTCGAGGGACAGAGACCGCAGCGCTCCTTGACCTTGGGGACCTACGGGAGGGCCCACCGGAACCTCAAGCTCGGCGTTTTCTACCAGGTGCAGAGCGGCGCCCGGCACGACGACGATTGGACGAACAACGGAGCGGGGACGTGGTTCTGGCGGCCGACCGGGAACCGTCCGGAGAACATCCTCATCCTCGACGCGACGCCGCGCGCGGGCCTGGGAGGGAGCTTCGTCGGCGCGTTCAAGGTCCGCTACGAGCGCAACTTCTTCAACAACCAGAGCTCCCTCAAGCTCGAGCCGGAGCTCGCCTGGTTCTGGCTCGAGGGCTTGGAGCCGAAGGCGACGGTCTTCCTCCGCCACGGCACCTATATCCCGCTGAACTTCGGCACGCGTTCGTACTACGAGCGCTGGTGGTACCTGGCGGGCTTGTGGCACCCTTCCGCGGCCGTCTCCGTGGGCCCGAGCGTGGCCCTGCGCGACGTGGTCTGGACGACCTCCTCGGCCTACGCGGTCTCCTCCGGCGGGGGGTCCTATAAGGCCCTTTACCGGTCCCTCGTCTGGGGCTTCACCGTCCTGATCCGGGCCCGCTGAGCCCCGTCGGAGCCTCATTGACGGCATAGGCTCTAAAAAGCCATAATCTCAAAACTATGGCAAAGAAGAAGCAGATGCGTCACAAGTCGGGTCTCAAGGCTCACCGCCAGTCCCTGAAGCACGCGATCCACAACGCGGGCATCAAGAAGTCGGTCCGCCTCGCCGTCCGCGCCGTCGTGGACGCCGCGAAGAGCAGGGACATCAAGGACCTCGGCGCGCTGACGGGCAAGGCCTCCGCCGCGCTCGACAAGGCCGCGAAGAGCGGAACCATCCACTGGAAGGCCGCCGCGCGCAAGAAGTCGCGCCTGGCCCTTCAGGTCAACAAGCTGACCGCCGCCGCGAAGTAACACTTTTCACGGCATAAAACGAGCGCCCGTCCCGCAAGGGACGGGCGCTTCGCTTCCTTCAGAGGCGCGCCGTCGGGGTGCAGAGCTCGACGACGACGCCCTCGAACTCGATCTTGGCGTCGAGCCAGGCCTTGGACTTGAGGTCGGTCTCGACCTCGAGCAGGCGGCGCAGGTCGCGGCGCAGGCGCTCCTCGGTGACGCGCTGGGCGCGCTGGAAAAAGTCGCGGTCGTAGAAGATCCGGAGCTTCATCTCGATGTCCCTCTGCGCCAGGCCGGCCTTGAGCATGCGCTTGGCCTTGAGCTGCTTGAGGTAGGCGGCGCGGGCCTGAGCGAGCGAGCGGAACACGACCTCGTCGGGCTTGGCGTCGGCGAAGGCGTCGCGAAGGTAGGTCATGCAGGCCTTGAGGTCGCGCGACGACACCAGGCGCTCGAAAGCCCACGGGTCGGTCGCCTTGCGCAAGCCCATGCTCGCCGACACGGCCTCCATGCCGATGTCGGCCGCCTGGCCGGCGAAGAGGATCGCTTTTTCCAGCTCTCCGGCTAAAATGCCCCAATCCGTCCCGGCCTGCTCGGTGAGCGCGGCGGCGGCCGCGGGATCGAGGTTCTTCCCGGCCTTCTTGGCCTCGACCAGGAGGCGCTCGACGGCTTCCTCTTCCGTGAGCGGGGAAAAAACGCACACCGCTCCGGCCGCGGCGGCGGCGTTGGCGAGCGCGTCCTTCTTGTCGGGACGCCGGTCCTCGGACAGGAGCACCAAGGTCGTCGTCGCCGAGGGAGCGCGCAGGTACTCGGCCAGCGCCGCGCGCGCCTCGGCGGGGATCTTGGGGTTGCGCACGATCACGAGCCGCTTGTCGGCGAACACGGGCAAGGTCAGGGCCTCGCTGACGATCGCGGGGTGCTCGGAGTTCGGGTCTCCGCTGAACTCCCGCAGGTTGAAGTCGTCGGGCTTGAACAGCGCCTTGAGCCTCAGGACCGCGTCCGCCTTAGACGCCGACTCTTCGCCGAACAGGTAGTAGACGGGCCGGAACTTGCCGGCCTTCCACTCCGCGGCGAGGTCGTTCGGCCTGAGCTCCATCGCCTCAGTACGGGTTGGAGATGACGGGCTTCAGCGGCTCCTCGGGCTTGGCCGCGGGCTGCGTGGAAGGGGCGTCGCCGGTGATGCGCCGCTCCGTGGTCCCGGTGACCGAGCCGAAGCCCTCCACGACGCGCTTGACGATGTTGCGCGACAGGATGTCCCAGATCTGCTCGCGCGCCTGTTCTTCCGTCAAGCCCCCGCGGAGGGTCTGAGCCGGGAAGGACAGGATGCCCTCGAGGTTCTTCTCCTCCCAGATGATCTGGTTGGTGCTCTTGTCGACGAACTGGAGATCGACGAGGATGCGCAGCTTGTAGGCGGTCGCGATCTGCGTTGCGTCGTACTGCACGGCGGTCAGGATGTAGCGCGAGATCGTGATCCACACGATCCCCTGGGACTCGGGCTCGGGGACCAGCGGGTAGCGGCCGTCGCGCAGGAACTCGTCGCGCACGCGCAGCAGGAGCTTGTCCTCGAGGCCGAACTGCTGGGTCTTGTTGACGATCGGCCGCAGAGCCAGGCGCTGGACGTGCTGCGGGAGCAGCTGGGGCGTCGGCTTGTAGGCGACGTCGGTGCCGCACGCGGCGGCGAGCGCGATCAGGACGAGAGGAATCGATCTCTTGATCATTTGACCACCAGGTTCACCAGCTTCTTGGGGATGAGGATTATCTTAACGATTTTTTGAGTCCCCACGGCGTTCTGGACCTTCGCGAGGTTGACCGCCGTCTCCTTGACGACGTCGTCCGCCGCGTCGGCCGCGATCGTGAACGTGTCGCGCAGCTTGCCGTTCACCTGGACGGGATACTCGATGGTCGAGTCGACGAGGTGCTTGGCGTCCCACGACGGCCACGGTTGACGGCAGAGCAGATCTTCGTGGCCTAGCTTTTCCCACAATTCCTCGGTCAGATGCGGGGCGAACGGATTGAGCAGAAGAAGAAACGTATCGAGGTCTATCTTCGACGGCGCATCATCAGCCTGAAGAGCGTTCAAATAGATCATCAACGCCGAGATGCCCGTATTAAAGCCGAAGGCTTCGATGTCCTCTCCGACCTTCTTGATCGTGCGGTGGCGCAGCGCGACGAGCCCCTCGCCCCCGGCGGGAGCCGTCTCCAGGTCGTTGATCAGCACGAACGCGCGCTTCAAGAATCGATGCACCCCTTCAATGCTGCGCATGTCCCAGGGCTTGGCCTGCTCGAAGGGCCCCATGAACATCTCGTACAGGCGGAAGGAGTCGGCGCCGTAGCGCTTGAGCACGGTGTCGGGATTGACCACGTTCTTCTTGGACTTGGACATCTTCTCGACCTGCGAGGCGAGGACCTCGCCGGTGGCCGCGAGCTTGGCCTGCCCCTTCTCGTCATACTCCACGTCTTCGTAGGGGTGATAATTGCCCTTCGAATCCCGGTTCGAGTACGACAGGATCATCCCTTGGTGCCTCAGCTTCTGAAAAGGTTCCTTGGTGGAGACGAAGCCGAGGTCGAACAGGACTTTATGCCAGAACCGGGCATATAGCAGATGGAGGACGGCGTGTTCGGCTCCGCCGACATAACAATCGACCGGTCCCCAGGATTTTTCGAGATCTTTGTCCCAGGCCGCCGTGGAATTTTTCGGATCGATGTACCGAAGGTAGTACCAGCACGAGCCCGCCCACTGCGGCATCGTGTTGGTCTCGCGCTTGGCCGCCCCGCCGCAGGCGGGGCACGCCGTATTGACCCAGTCCGTGACGTTCGCCAAAGGCGACTCGCCCGTCCCGGTCGGTTTAAAATCGGCCACCTCGGGCAATCGCAGCGGCAGCTGCGATTCAGGTACGGGGACCACTCCGCACTTCGCGCAGTGCACTATCGGTATCGGCTCTCCCCAATACCGTTGCCGCGAGAAGAGCCAATCGCGAAGTTTATAGTTTACCCGCTTGGCCCCGAGGCCCTTCTCTTCAAGCCAAGCGATAATCTTTTCCTTGGCTTTGGGCGTCGTAAGGCCGTCCAGGAGTCCCGAATTCGTTGCCGTTCCCTCGCCGGTAAAAGCCTTTCCTTCCTCGAGATCCGCCCCCGCCGGAGGCAAGACCACGGTCTTGATCTCGATGCCGTACTTCGCCGCGAACTCATGGTCCCGCTCGTCGTGCGCCGGCACCGCCATGATCGCCCCCGTGCCGTACGACCCGAGCACGTAATCCGCGATCCAGACCGGTATCTTTTCCCCGTTGACCGGGTTGAGCGCGTACCCGCCCGTGAACACCCCCGTCTTGTCCTTCTGCAGTTCCGTCCGTTCCAGGTCGGACTTATTCCTCGCCGCGTCGACGTAAGCCGTTACCTTCGTTCTTTGTGTCTCTGTGGTCAATTTCTCCGTCAAGGCGTGCTCGGGGGCCAGCACCATGTACGTCGCCCCGAACAAAGTGTCCGGCCGGGTGGTGAACACCTTGATCTCGTCCCCGCCCTCCGACTTGAAGGTCACCTCGGCGCCCTCGGAGCGCCC
>JACPFR010000020.1 GCA_016182905.1 Elusimicrobiota bacterium | reverse complement strand
GCGGCGGGCTTCGCGGGCTCCGGCGGCTTCGCGGCGACAGGCGCCGGGGCCGCCGGGGGCGGCTGATTCGCCTTCGGCGAATCGACGGGGGCTGTTGCGGCGGCCGGCGGCGGAGGCGGCGCGACAGCGGCCGGCGGCGCGGGGATAGCCGGTCCCGAAGACAACTCGATCCCGGACTGAACAGGAAGCTTCGGCGCCGGCTTCGGAGGTTCCGGCTTTTTCTCGGGAGGCTTGATCATCCCTTCGCGCGGAGCGAGCTCGATGGTCGGGGGCTTGGCCGCTTCGACGGGCTTCGGCGGCTCGACCGGCTTCGGCGGCTCGACCGGCTTCGGGGCCTCGACGGGCTTGGGAGCCGGCGGCTCGGCCTTCGACGGCTCCGCGGGCTTGGCCGCGGCGGCCGCGTCGCCCCCCATGTCCGTGAGGATCGCGTCCAAGTCCGAGAGGATGGACTCGATGTCCTCGGGATGGTCCTTCTTCGGCTCGTCGGCCATCTTACGGACCGCCGACCGAGAGGCCCTTCAGGCGCAGGGCCACGTCTTCGGGATTGGTGGCCTCCTCGAGGACCACCTTGTCGTCGATCTTCCCCTCGGCGAACAGCCGCAGGAGATCCTGGTCGAAGGTGTGCATGCCGTAGTACTCGCCGCCCTCGAGGACCTTGCGGATCTCGGCGGTCTTGCCCTCGAGGAGATGCCGGCGCACCAGGCTGTTGCCGATCAGGACCTCGGTCGCGGGAAAGCGGCTCTTGCCGTCCTTCGACAGCACGAGGCGCTGGCCGATGACGCCCTTGAGGCAGTTCGCGAGCTGCTGGCGGACCTGAGAGTGCTGATGCGCGGGATGCGCGTCGACGATGCGGTCGACGGTCTGCGCGGCGTCGAGCGTGTGCACGGTCGACAGCACCAGGTGGCCCGTCTCGGCCGCGGCGATCGCGGCCTGCATGGTCTCGAGGTCGCGCATCTCCCCGATGACGACGACGTCGGGGTCCTGGCGCAGGATGTGCTTGAGCGCCGAGGCGAAGGACTTCGTGTCGAGACCGACCTCGCGCTGCACGATCGTCGACTTGACGTCCGAGTGGTAGAACTCGATCGGGTCCTCGATCGTGATGATGCGGTACTGATGCATGCTGTTGAGATGATGCAGGAAGCTGTTCAGCGTCGTGGTCTTGCCCGCGCCCGTGATGCCGGTGAACAGGATCAGGCCGCGGCTCTCGTTGCCGAGCTTCAGGAACGCGTCGACGGGCAGGTTCAGCTCCGCGAAGGTGCGCAGGTTCATCGGCACGACGCGCAAGGTCAGGCCGAGCGTCCCCTTCTGCCGGTAGACGTTGACGCGGAAGCGCGCGACGCCGTCCAGGCTGTAGGCGAGGTCGAGCTCCATCGTCTTCTCGAACTCCGCCGTCTGCTCCGGGTTCATCAGCTGGTAGGCGACCGCCTTGATGTCCTCGGCGGACAGTTTCTGCAGGTTGGTGGCCAGGATCATGGCGCCGCGCACCCGCAAGGCGGGCACGGAGTCCGCCTTGAAGTGGATGTCGGAGATGTCCTTCTGGACCATCAACGTCAGCAGGTTCTTGATGTCGATCGCCATGTCAGCTCAGTCCTCTTACGACTTCTATTCCTCTTAGCGTCAGCCAATCCGTGACCAAGGGGCTTATGATCGCGTTCTCCGGAATTGTAAGGCGAACCCCGCCCGCCGTCAACCTCTTTTTTATGTCGTATTCGGAAAGGAACGGCCGCGCCTCGGGGCCCTTCGGCTTCCAAGGGCGCGCGGCCGCCGCCGGCCTGGTCTTGGCCAAGCCGGCGACGAGGATATCGATGAGATCGTCCCGCGTGAGCACCTGAACCCCGGACGCGGTCTAGCGCTCCAGCTTGATGGCGATGCGGTCCAGGTACTTCTCCAAGTCGTCGTGCGGCCGCGGGATCACGTGCACCGCGACGAGCTCTCCGACCTTCTGCGCGGCCGCCGCGGCCGCGTCGACGGCGGCGCGCACGGCGCCGACCTCGCCCCGGCACAGCGTCGTGCACAGGCCGTTGCCTACTTTTTCATAACCCACCAGACGGACCTTGGCGGCCTTCGCCATGGCGTCCGACGCCTCGATCATGCCCGTGAAACCCTTCGTCTCCACCAAGCCCAGCGCTTCGCGAATCTCAGCCATCTCTCCCCCTTACTCCGGATCGTGTCCACCGAGGGCGTCGCGGCCCTCGGCGCCCGTCTCGAGCACGGCGTTGCAGTGCGTGCAGCGGCGCGGCGTGGTGTACGTCCTCTGGCACTCGTCGTCCTCGGGCCACCATTCCTCGAAGAACATCTCCACCTTCTTGTGGCACTTAAAGCAGAACTTCTGCATGCCCGCGCCGCACCCCGCGCAGAACTTGGGCAGGGGCTGATCCTTGTGCGTGTGCATGATCGCCGCGCACGCTCCGCACTGCAGGTCGATGTTGATCTTGTACTTCGGCGGCGTCTCGTCCTTGTCTTTCTCTTTCGCCATATCTGCCCTCTATATCGGTGTCAGGCTCGCAAATTCGTTGAATTGTGCGGCCAACGATTCAACGGAATTCGACGAATTTGCGAGCCTGACACCGTCTAATATCCTTTTCCTTCCGACTTGGCGTCGGTGACGATCGCGATGCTGGCCGAGGTGCCGAGGCGGGTCGCGCCGGCGGCGATCATGTCGGCCGCGATCTTCGCGTCGCGGATGCCGCCGGAGGCCTTCACGCCCATCAGGGGCCCGACGGTCTCCCTCATAAGCTTAACATCCTCGACGGTGGCTCCGCCGCCGCCGAAGCCGGTGGAGGTCTTCACGAAATCCGCCCCGGCCTTCTTCGACGCGGCGCAGGCTCGAACCTTCTCCTCGTTGGACAGCAGCGAGGTCTCGAGGATCACCTTGAGCACCTTGCCGCGCGTGGCGTCGCGCACGGCCTTGATGTCGTCGTAGACGACGACGTCGTTGCCGCTCTTGAGCGCGCCGATGTTGATGACCATGTCGATCTCGTCGGCGCCGTTGGCGATGGCGTCGCGCGCCTCGATCGCCTTGACCGTGGGCGTCGTGGAGCCGAGCGGGAAGCCGACGACGGTGCAGACCTTCACGCCGGAGCCGCGCAGCAGCTGCGCGGACAGGGCGACGTAGGAGGGGTTCACGCAGACGGAGGCGAAGCAGTAGGTCTTGGCCTCGTCGCACAGCTTGCCGATCTCCTCCTGGGTCGCGTTGGGCTTGAGCAAGGTGTGGTCGACGAACCGGGCGGTGTCCGAGCCCTTCTTCGTGGGCTTGCACACGGACACCCGGTCGGCGCCGACGGCCTGGATGATCTTGGCGTCGACGTGGGCGTCCTCGTCCTCGTCGTCGTGGGCGGGCTTGGGCGGCAGCGCGGAGAACTGGCCCTTGGCGGGAGACGCGGGCGCGGCTCCCCAGGAGGCGGCGTTGCCGAACACCTTGCCGGCGCTGCCGATCGAGGTCTTCACCTCGCCCTTCAGGGCCTTGGGTCCGTTCTCGCACTCGCAGCGGTTCCCCTTGAGGAAGCCCTTGGCGGCGAGCGCCTTCACGACTTCTTCCACGACGTTTCGGAGTTGTGCCTCAGTCATATTTTTTTACCTTCCCACCCGACACCACGGAATCCACGATCCCGACGATCACGGTCCGGATCGGCGCCTTGTCATCGTGCAGCACCGACCGCGCCGAGCCGCCCTCGTCCATCACGAGCACGATGGAGCCCGGCCCCGCGCCCGTCCCGTATTCCACGGCCATGATCGCGTCGCCGGTGCGCTCCTCGGTCAGAGGATCGATCGGGCGCACGAGGAGGAGGCGCTTGTCGCACAGCGAGCAGTGCTTGCGCGTCCCCCACACGTTCCCGACGACCTCGGCGACGAACATCAGCGCTTCCTCCTGAAATCCTTCACCTGGTGGCCGTCGACGATGCCGACCACGGCGGCGTCCACCGGAGGGGCGTCCTTGAAGGCCACCGCCGCGTCGCGGGAGGCCACCCAGAATACTTTTTCCGAAGAGCCCGCGCCGACGGCGTCGGCCGCCACGATCGGGTCCCCCAGCGGCGACTCGTCCTCCCAGCGTAGGGGCTGGATAAGGAGCATGGTCTTGCCGTCCAGGGCGTGCTCCTGGCGGGAGCAGAACACGCGGCCGATGACGCGCGCGAGCTTCATCGCCCCTCCTTCGCCGACGCGAACGCCTCGGCGCTCAGCACGTCGGCGGAAGCGAGCACGATGCCGCCGCTCAGGCCGCGGCGGCCCCCGGCGGACAGCACTCGGCCGTCGTCGAGCAGAACCGCCTCCGGATAGCAACGACCGCCGGACAAGCGAGGGCCGTACCGCCAGGCGTTCGTGGAAGGATCGTAGAACTCGGTGCTGTCGTGATGCGTCTGACGATCCTCGCCGCCGATGGCCAGCACCGTGCCGCCGACGGCGACGAGCGCGTGGCCCAGGCGGGCTGCGTTCATCGGTCCCGTGGGCGTCCAGCGTCCCGTCGCGGGGTCGTAGATGTCCGCCGACGCGGCGACGACGCCGGTCTCGGTGCCGCCGCCGGCCACCACGATCCGTCCGTCGGGCAGGGCGGCGGCCGCGGGGTACATGCGCGACTCGCGCATCCGGCCGGCCGGGGACCAGCGTCCGGTCGCGGGATCGAAGACGTCCGCCGACGACTCCCCCGAGCCGCCCGCCGCCAGGATGCGGCCGTCGGCGAGCCGCTCGAGCGCCAGGAAGGGCCGGGCCGCGTTCATGGCGCCGGCGCCGGACCAGCGATTCTTGGCTGGGTCGTAGATCTGCGCGTCGGCGACCTTGTCAACGCCGTCCCAGCCGCCCGCGACGAGCACGCGCCCTTTCGGCAGGAGCGCCATCTTGTGGCCTTGGCGCGGACGCGCCATCGGCGCGGCCTTCTTCCAGGAGTTCTTCCGCGGGTCGTAGATCTCGGCCGTGGCGAGTATGCGGCCCTCCGGCCCCAGTCCCCCGCTGACGAGCACGCGGCCGTCGTCAAGCCGCACCGAGGCGAACTCGTAGCGGCCTTCTTTCAGGGGGGCGGCCTCGCCCCACGCCCCGGTGCGCGGGTCGTAGAGGTCGACGGAGGACAGGCCCTTCGCGACGCCTTCCACGAGCCCCCCGGCGAGCAGGACCCGGCCGTCGCGGAGCTTCTGGATCTCGCCTCTCATGCGCGCCTGGAAGAACGAGCCCGTCTCCGTCCAGACGCCCCGCGTCCCAGCCGTGGGCTTCACCGTCGCCGGTGCGGTCTCTTCTCGGGGCGCAGGCGCTTTCCTGTTGCCCGTGCAGGCGGCCGCTGAGCCGAGGAGGGCGGCCGCCGTTAGCAGGCGCAGGGAGCGCGTCATCTGCCCTCTCTCCACTGCGGGTCCTGGTCGCTGTTGAGCTCGCGGCGCGCGGTGCGCGCGACCTCGGGCTTCAGGTACTCGAAGACGCCCTTCATGTCGGGGCCCCGCTCCTTGAGACCCTTGAGCAGGAAGTAGGTGAACAGGCCGTGGCCCTTCTCCTGGAAGCTGTTGCTGATCTGGTCGCCGGCCGAGGCGGAGAGCACGGTGATCTTCGCGGGCAGGACCTCGACGGTGGAGACGGTGACGAGCGGGCGCGCGCCCTTGGCGAGCACCGAGCGGCCGCCCGCGCCGGAGAAGCACGAGTCCATGGCGACGGTCACGGATCTGGCGGGAAGCTTGGCCAGAGCGTCGTACATGCGCTTGAGCGGGTAGCCGGTCTGGTCGATGTAGGTCGGGTCGCCGTCGTAAGGGACCAGGTAGGCGTCGCCCTTGGCGGGGTTGGGCGAGCCGTGGCCCGAGAAATAGACGAACACCTCGTCGCCGGCCTCGACGCGGTTCGGGAGCCAGCGCTCGAAGTACTTCTCGAAGTCGCCCTTGGTGGCGCGCTCGTCGACGAGCAGCGCCAGGTTCTGGTCGGGCACGCCGAGCACGCGCTTGAAGTACTCGGCCGCGAGCCTCGCGTCGCCGGCGGCGAAGTCGGCCTTCGGCAGGCTCTCGCGGTAGCGCTCGACGCCGATGACGACGGCGTGCCGCCTCGGCGAGACGGCGCGGGCGGCGGGCAGGTCGTCGACGTCGCTGCGGACGGGCGCCGGAGCGAGCGCCGGGGCCGCCGCCGGGGGCGCGGACGGCGAGGCGCCGGCGGCCAGGGAGCGCGGAGCCTGGAAAACGGCGCCCGAGCGCCTGCTGCGAGCGAGCTCGTACTTGCTCATGCCGGCTTCCGACAGGAGGAAGAGGCCGGCGCGATCCAGATCGGCTTTGGCCACGCGCCGCCCGCTCGCCCTGTCCGTATCGAGCTTCGCGCGCGCGGGCTGGCCCGGCGAAAAATCGCGTATGAGCTGCTCGAGCAGGAATTGCGCGCCGTATTTGCCCGCCGCGCCCTGGGACGTTCCCTGCCAGAGCAGCTCCCCTCCATACGCGGAGTAAGCCTGTATCTCGTCACGGGAGAAGATCGACTTGTTGGGGTGGACGATCCTCAGCACGAGGTCGCATCCGTCGACGCTCGGACGCTCCTGGGTCAGGAGCTGGAAGGAACGGAGCTTCGTGACGTCCGAGACGAAAGCGAAGAAGCCGGCGTAGGGGATCGACGCCACGCACAGCGCCGGATCGTCGGGGCTCACGCCCCGGGACCCGGACTTGGCGGCCTCGCGGACCTGGCCGGGAGCGCCGGCCATCATCGGCGAGGTGACGCATCCGGCCGCGCCGAAAAGCCCGAGCGCCAACCCGCAGGACAGGAGCCTGTTCATTTCGTGTAGCCCTCGATCGCGTGGACCTTATTAAGGCGCCCGGCATGTCGGCCCCCTTCGAACGGAGTGCCGAAGAACACTTTCACGATCTCGCCGTGGATCAGCTCGCCGTGGGACTTGCCGCCGATGCAGAGCACGTTGGCGTCGTCGTGCTGGGCGGCCATGCGCGCGGAGACCGAGTCGTAGGCCGCGACCGCGCGCGCGCCCTTGACCTTGTTGGCCGCCATGCACACCGCGCCGCCGAAGCCGTCGATGAGCACGCCCTTGTCGAAGCGGCCGGAGACGACCGCCTCGGCGACGAGCTGGGCCACGTCGGGATAGTCCACCGCTTCGGTCGAGTGGCAGCCGAAGTCCACGACCTCGTGGCCCAGGGCCTGGATCGCCTTGATGATGAAGGCCTTCGCGCCGAACCCGCCGTGATCGCTTCCGATGACGACTCTCATTTTCCGTCCCTCCACTGCGGGGTCTGGTCGGAATTGTACTTGCGGCGGGCCGTGCGGGAGACCTCGGGGCCTAAGTAATCGTAGGCGGACTTGAAATCGCCCTTCTCCTTCAGGCCCTTGAGCAGGAAGTAGGTGAAGAGGCCGTGGCCCTGCTCCTGATAGCTGTTGGAGATCTGGTCGCCGGCCGCGGCCGCGAGGACGGTCACACGCGCGGGCGGGGCGTCGGTCCGGACCGTCACCAGCGGGCGCGCGCCCTTGGCCAGTACCGAGCGGCCGCCCGCGCCGGAGAAGCACGAGTCCAGCGCCACGGTCACGCTCTTGGCCGGGAGCTTGCCGAGCAAGGCGTACAGCCGCTTGACCGAGTAGCCGGTCTGCTTGATGTAGGTCGGGTCGCCGTCGTAGGGGACGAGATAGGCGTCGCCCTTCGCGGGATCCGGCGCGCCGTGCCCGGAGAAGAACACGAACACCTCGGAGTCCTTGTCGGCGTGATTGGGCAGCCACTGCTCGAAATACTTCTCGAAGTCGCTCTTCGTGGCGCGGTCGTCGGTCAGGACGACGATGTTCTCCTCGGCGACCCCGAGGACGCGGCGGAAATATTCGCCCGCGAGCCTGGCGTCGCCCGCCGCGAAGTCGGCCTTGGGGAGGTTCTCGCGGTAGCGCTCGACGCCGATGACGACGGCGACGGCGTGGGGCCGGGCGGCGCCCTGCGCGGGAAGATCGTCGACGTCGGAGCGGATCGCGGCGGGAGCCGGCGGCGCGACGGGGGCGGGCGCGGCGGCGCCGCGGACGGCGGCGTTCACCGCGGCGAGATCGGACGCCTTGAGTCTCGCCTCCAAGCGCGCCACGCGGCTCTGCGCGTCGGCGGCGCTCGCCGGGATCAGCTGCTGCTTGAGGGCCCGGCGGCAGAGTTCGAGAGCCGCGGCCGGGTCGGCCTGGACGCCCCAGCCGTTCTCGTAGGCGGCGGCGAGATTGAGCATGGCGTACGCGTCGTTCTTCTCGACGGCCTTCTTGTGCCAGTACAGGGCCTGGGCCTGGTCCTGCGCGGTCCCCGTGCCGTGCTGATAGAACAGGCCCAGCAGGCGCTGGGCCGGGGCGTCCCCGCTCTCCGCGGCCCGAGCGGCCCAGAAGAAGGCCTTCTTCGGGTCTTTCTTCACGCCCTGACCGTTGTGGTAGAGGAACGCGAGAAGGGCCTGGGCGTCGAGGGCTCCGCCCTCCGCGAGCTTCTGCGCGTAGTCCGCGGCGGCGTCGAAATCCTCCTCTTCCTGGGCGATGCGCATCTTGGACAGCTCGTCCTTGATCTCGCGGCGGATCTCGCCGCGCACGATCGGCACCACGCGCTCTCCCGACGCGCCGGCCACGGTGAGCTCCACGGTCGTGCCGACGGGCCCGCGCACCCGCATCACGACCTCGGGCAGGGAGCGGGAGGCGGTCGGGACCCCGTCGACGGCCAGGAGGCGGTCCCCTTTCTTGAGGCCGGCCGCTTCGGCGGGGCTGCCCGCCACGGTGCCTTCGATGAGGAATCCGGCGCCTTCGGCCTTCAGGATGGCGCCCACCACGCCCGACGCTTTTTTGAGGATGATCACGTCGCCGGGGACGGCCTTGTCGAGCGCCTTCGACAGCTTCTTGTAGTCGCCCGAGCCGTCGGCCGCCACGCGGATGTCCTTGGCCGCGGCCGGGGCCGCGAGCGCCAAGGTCACCGCGAGGACGGCGGCCGCTTTCATCCTATTTTCCCACCGTCGCGAGGAGCTGGGGGTCGGCCTGCGGGATGATCACGTGGCTGACGATCAGGTCCTTGCGGATGGCGCTGATGCCGGCCGCGACGGCGGTGCGCACGTCGCCCACCTCGCCGCACAGCGTCACGTAGCCCTTGCCTCCGCCGACGACGGTCTTCACCTCGATGAGGTGGACGTTGGCGGCCTTGGCGCCCGCGTCGGCGGCGAGCACGGCCGCGATCGCCTCCTTCGTCTCGATGATGCCGACCGCGCCGAGGACCTCGACGGGGACGCGCTTGTCGAGGGCGGCGACGACCTGGTTGTGGACGTTGCGGATGAGGACCTCGTCCACCAGCGTTTTTCCCAAGACCTCGCGGCCCGCGCGCATCGAGCTTTCCACCTCACCCAGGGCGCCGGTCACGAAGATGATGTACTTGCCGCGCGCGACGATCGTCGTCTTCGCGAGCTTGATCGACGCCATCTTGACCATGGCGTCCGTCGCCTCGATGCCCTTGGCGATCGAGGATGATTCGAGGAATCCGACGGCGAGGTTGGCGAGCATGGTTCTCCTTACGCGATCCGGAAGTATCCGACGAGCGCGCAGTGCAGCGGGCGCGCGAAATGTGAGGCCTTGGTCAGCCCGTCGCCGGTCGGCGTGCCGATCGACATCGTGGCGTAGCCTTCGCCGAGGCCGAGCCCGTACAAGGTGGGCGCGTTCTTGACGTAGATGGAACACTGCATCGCCCGCCCCATCTTGGTGAGGTTGGCGACGTTGGTGGAGTGCATCGCGGCGGTATGCCGATGCCCTCCTTCAGCTTGCACGGCGAGGTCGATGGCGGCGTCGACGTCACGAGCCACGGTCACCGGCAAGAACGGCATGAGCTGTTCGGTCCAGACCAGCGTATGGTCGTTAGGGACCTCCGCCCAGAGAAGACGGGCTTCCTTGGGGATCTCCAAACCTATTCCTTTGGCCAAGACCGACGCGTCTTTACCGACGAAGTCGCGGTTGAGGACCGGGTCCTTGCATCCACGCCCCCCCGCCTTGATGACGAGCTTCACCAACGCCTCGGTCTGAGCGGCGCTGAGCTCGAAAGCTCGACGGTCGCCGCGCATTCCGGCGAGAAATCTGTCGCGGGCCGCGGCGGTGACGATGACTTCCTTCTCCGCGGTGCAGAGGACGTTGTTGTCGAAGCTCGCGCCGAATATCACGTCTTCCGCGCACTTCGGGAAGACCGCGGTCTCGTCCACGACGACAGGCGGGTTTCCCGGGCCGGCCGCGATGGTCTTGCACGTTTTGCCCACCGTCATCGCGACCTTCACGATCGCGGGGCCGCCGGTGACCATGTTCACGCGCGTGTCGGGATGGGCGAGCAGGTTCTTCGTGTTGTCCTGGGACGGCTTGTCGCAGGTCGTGATGAGGCCGGCGGGCGCGCCGGCGGCGACGGCGGCCTCGCAGAGCAGGCGCATGGTCTCGACGCAGGTCTTGAAGGAGGCGGGGTGCGGCGCGAAGACGACGGCGTTGCCGGCCGCGATGATCGAGATCGCGTTGTTGATGATGGTCGCGGCGGGGTTGGTCGACGGCGTGATCGCGGCGACGACGCCGTAGGCCGCATACTCGACCAAGGTCAGTCCCTTGTCGCCGGTGTAGGCGCGGCTGACGAGATCCTCGACGCCCGGCGTACGCGTTGCACATACCAAGTTCTTCTGGACCTTGTCCTGCCAACGGCCCATGCCGGTCTCCTCGACGGCCATCTTCGCGAGGCGCTCGGCGTTCGCGATGGCGGCCTTGCGCATGGCGCGGATCACTTCGCGTCTGAGTTCCAGCCCGAGGTCCTGAAATTCGCCTTGGGCGGCGACCGCGGCTTGAACGGCGGCGTCTACGGACGGGTAAACGACGGAAGAACATGATCTTAACGGCAACGGATTGGGGAACCTTGCCGGAGCTTCCGACGACTTCGAGGTCAGAACGGAACCCATCTCCTCTTTTTCCAACCGCTTAAGCACTTCGGAGACGATGCGTGCTATTTCTTCACTTTGCATTCGCGTCCTCGGACTTCTTAAACGCCGTCTTTCCGTTCGCTTCGACCGTGTCGACGATGGCGAAGATCACCGCGTCGACGGGCCGGCCTTCGGTGCGCGTGGTCTGTCTGGCACTCGATCCCTGCACGAGAAGCACGAGCTCCCCCTCGCCGGCGCCGACGGAGTCGACGGCGACGAGGGGGCTGCCCTTGGAGGCGCCGGCCAGATCGACGGGCTGCACCAGCAGCAGCTTCGATCCGACCAGCTTCTCATCCTTTAACGTGCAGACGACGGTGCCCGTGACGCGGGCGAAGATCATGTTGGCTCCTTACTTCTTGCGCGCCAAGGTCTCGGGGGAAGAGATCGGCATCTTGCCCTCGAGGTCGGGGTGGGGCTGCGGGATGACGTGCACGGCGATGAGCTCGCCGACTTTCTGCGCGGCGGCGGCGCCGGAGTCGCAGGCGGCCTTGCACGCGGCGACCTCGCCGCGGAACAGCACGGTCACGAGGCCGGTGCCGACCTTCTCGTAGCCGACGATGCGGACGTCGGCGGCCTTCACGGCGGCGTCGGCGGCCTCCACGCAGGCGATCAGGCCGCGGGTCTCGATCATTCCGAGTGCGTTCATTCAGTTTTCTCCTTACGCGATGTGTACGACGTCGCCGGTCTTGATCCCGGCGGCATTGGCTTCGTCCGTGTCGACATGGAATTCCAGGCTGTACTTGTCCGATACGCGCACGACGACGTCTTCGAAGACGGTGGAGCGCCCGCCGCCGGCGCCGCAGCGGACGCGCACGACCTCGCCGGACGCGACCCCCAGATTCTTGGCCTCGCTCGGCGAGAAATGGAGATGACGCTGGGCGATGATGACGCCCTCCTTGATCTCCACCTGTCCCGCGGGACCGATCAGGATCGCGCCCGCCGACCCCTTCACGTCGCCCGACTCGCGCACCGGCGGCTTGAGGCCGATGGCCATCGCGTCGGTGAGCGCCACCTCGATCTGGGTGTGGTCGCGGTACGGAGCGACGAGGCGGATCTTCTTGAGCACGCCCTTGGGGCCCTTCACGTCGATCATCTCCTCGGCCGCGTAGAAGCCGGGCTGCTTGATGTCCTTGACGCGCTTGGGCTCGGCGGACGCGCCGAACAATATCTTGAAATGCTCCTTCGTGAGGTGGCAGTGCTTAACCGAGACGCCGGCGGGAATGTCGAGCTTCGAGCGCTTCATGCGCTTTTCGATCTCGACGGAGAGCCCGGCGATCTCGGTCGGGCTGATCACGCTTTTTGGAATCCCATGATGCGCAGGAAGTCTTTCTTGAGCGAGGCGCCGCCGACGAGAGCGCCGTCCACGTCGGGCTGCGCCATCAGCGAATCCACGTTCTCCGCGGTGACCGAGCCGCCGTAAAGGATGCGCGTGCCCGCGGCGAAGCCGTCGCCGTGGAGCTTGGCCAGCTGGGCGCGAATGAACAGGTGCGCTTCCTGGGCCTGCGCGGGCGAGGCGGTCTTGCCGGTGCCGATGGCCCACACGGGCTCGTAGGCGATGACCACCTTGGGCAGGTCGGCGGGGGCGAAGCCCTTCAGGCCGCCCGCGATCTGCGTCTCGAGCACGCGCCAAGTCTTCTGCGACTCGCGCTCCTCGAGCGTCTCGCCCACGCAGACGACCGGGGTCAGGCCCGCTTTCAGCGCCGCGCCTAGCTTCTTGTTGATCCACTCGTCGGTATCGCCGAACAGCTTGCGGCGCTCGCTGTGGCCGATCAGCACCATGGAGCAGCCCGCGTCCTTGACCTGACCCATCGATATCTCGCCGGTGTAGGCGCCCGAGGCCTCGAAGTATCCGTTCTGCGCCCCGAGGCGGACCGAGGTCCCCTTGAGCACCTCGCCCACGACGGTGATCGCGGTCGCGGGCACGAACACGGCGACCTCGCCCGAGGCCGAATTGGCCCCACCGGCGACGAGTTTAGCCAGCTCGACGGACTGAGCCAAGGTCAGGTTCATTTTCCAGTTACCGGCGAGCAGCGGACGGCGCAAAGGGGATGCCATTTTGTCTCCATTTGTGGCCAATTTGTCCACACTTCCCGGTCTCCGGGCTTCGACTGGAATTCTACCCCATGAACCGGTGGCTGTCAATGCCTCTTCGCAAGGAAAACGACGGCAAAATGACGGGGTCAGGCCTGGCAAAAAGTGAAAAAAGCGGAATGTCTGACACCGACGGCGGGGCGGCTAGAACTGGGACAGGGGGATGACGGTCTCGCCCATCTTGCCGGGGGAGTAGGAGTCGCGCTTGACCGCGCGCTTGCCGCGTTTGATGCGGACGCCGAGGACGTTGACCTTCTTGGCCTCGAGCATGTCCTGGTCGCTGTCGCCGAAGAAGGCGACGAAGTGTCCCTCCTGCATGTGCAGGTGCTTGGCGGTCGGGTCGGGCGTGAAGATGAACGAGCGGGGCGACAGCTTGCGCCACTCTTTTTTCAGCGCGTCGCCGTCGGTCCCCTGGCGCTCGGCCATGATCATGATCCGGAAGCCGAGGCCGCGCAGCGCGCAGGCGAGGCCGAAGGGGACGAGCTTGACGGACTCGAGGTCGTAGGCGTTGTTGAGGGCGGCCCAGAAGGCGGGGCCCTCGCGGGTGACGGCGGCGCCGGAGGCCTTCTCGTAGGCCTTCGACGCGTCGACCAAGGTGTCGTCGTAATCGAAGGCCACGGACAGGTGCCCGATGGTGATGAGGCTGAAGAACAGGCCCCACACGCTCATCATGGCGAGCAGCTTCTTCGTGGTGGTCCAGCCTTTCTCGACCTTCGCGCGCGCGTCCTTGAAGACCATGTCAGTTCTCCCTCAGCTTGAGGCGCCCGACGGCGGGCGCGCTGACGACTCCCTGCTTGCGGGCGCAGGCGCCCAGGGCGTCCCGGGCGAGCACGCCCGTCGCCTCCGACGAGACGAAGCGGTCGAAGACGGAGTAGCCGTCGCCGCCGCTCGTCAGGAAATCCAAGGTGACGATCGTGTAGAGCCTCGCGTCGTCGAGCGGCGCGCCCCCGACGGCGGCCGAGGCGATGCGCTCGCCCGCGGGCTTCGGGCGGAAATACTCGATCTTCGCGCCGGACACCTGGGCGATCTTGCCCATGCCCACGCCGTGGTCGAACACCGCGCGCAGGTCGCGGCCCTTCATGGTCATCTTGACCAGGGCGTTGTCGAACGGCATCACGTTGAAGACGGAGCGCAAGGTGACCGGGCCGGCGGGGAGTTCGGCGCGGATGCCGCCGCCGTTTTGAAGGGCGGCGTCCGTACCGAGGGTTTCTCTATAACAGTCCGCCATCCAGTCGCCGAGGGCGCTCTCCTGATCGGCGTCGCGGCCCATCAAAGCGGGCGCGGTCGCGATGACCGTCTCGAAGATCTTCCCCACCGCCTCCTGGTGCCGGGCGACGATCGCCTTCACGCCGGCGTCCTCCCCGAGGCGGTCGGGCCACAGGTCCAGGAGCTCGTCCGACGAGGCGACGACGGTCTTCGTCCTCGGGTCGATCTCGAGCTCCGCCCGTCCGGCCTTGATCAGGTAATGCCCGGCCTGGACGATCAAGTTCCCGTTCTCGCCGCGGATCGGGCGGCTGAGGAAGGTGTGGGAGTGGCCGCCGACGATGAGGTCGATGCCGGGGACCTCGCGCGCGAGCGTCTGGTCGCCCTCGAACTTCTGGTTCTCCCCCTCGAGGCCGATGTGCGTGACGGCGATGATCACGGTGGCGCCCTGCTTCTTGAGCGCCTTCACCGCCTCGCGCGCGACGTCCGCCTCGCGGCGGAAGTCGAGGCCGAGGATGTTCTTCGGGAAGGCGAGGCGCGGCATGTTCGACGTCGTCAGGCCGAAGACGCCGAACTTGACGCCGGCGACCTCCTTGACGATCCAGGGCCGGACCCAGGGGACGAGCTTGCCGTCGGCGCCGTAGGTGTTCGCCGAGAGCACGGGCATCTTCATCTTGGCGATCAACGCCCGCAGCGAATCGCCGCCGTCGTCGTACTCGTGGTTGCCGACGACGATCGCGTCGTAGCCGACCGCGTTGAACACGTCGGCGACGGCCTCGCCCTTGGTCAGCGAGCCCTCGGGCGTGCCCTGCCACCAGTCGCCCGCGTCGAGGACGAGCTTCGGGCCGGAGTCCTTGGCGATCAGCGCGGCGAGCGCGGCGCCCCCGCCGATGAGCCGCTCCTTCTGGAACTTGTCCGGGCGCGGCATGATCCAGCCGTGCACGTCGTTGGTGTGATAGACGCGGACCTTGATCGTCTCCGCGGCCCCGGCGCGCGCGCCGGCGAGGAGGACGACGACGAGGAGGAAACGGGACAGGATCATTCGACCAGGCCTCCGGCCAGCGCGTCGCATGCCTGCTGCATCGCCTCGGCGGCGTTCGACAGCCGGGTGGACACGGTCTCGCGCTTGAGCGCGTTCATCAGGGACGGGAGCTCGTGCGCCTCCGAGCGGGTGAGCCGGCGCAGCCGCTCCGCCTCGCCCGCCCACTTCTTGGCGAGGAGCAGCCCCTCGGTCCGGGCCTTTCCCCGGCCCGCGGCGGCGGCGGCGAGCGCCTTGGCGGCCTCGCGCACGGCCTCGGCGGTCTTGACCAAGCCGTCGTCGGGCTCGACGCCGTAGCGCACGGCCTCGGCCACGGCCTGGGCCGAATGCTCGACGGCCTCGCGCAGCGCGAAGGACGCGTCGGCCGCGTCGGTCTTGGGGAAGCCCCGGAGGCCTTTATTGGCGAGCACCGCGGCCTCCCTCCAGCCCAGGGCGCGCAGGCGCGCGGTGCGCGCGGCCGACAGCGCCGACGGCGCGGGGCGCCGGAACCAGGCCGCGGCGGCGGTCGCCGCCGCCACGAGCGTCTCCGTCTGGCCTTTCAGGCTCTCCGCCGCGCTTCTCCCCATGGGAGCGTGAGTGTATTAAATTTTCTCGAGGGTCGACAGCAGGCAGCGGACGCCGCCCCGGTCGGCGTCGGGGATCGTCTCGAGGACCAGACGCAGGCCGGCGCGCTCGAAGCGCTCGCGGAAAGCGCGACGGTGCGCGAGCTCCGCCGCGCCGGCGAACGCGTGCGACATGACGAGGCGCCCGCCGGGCTTAAGCCACGACGCGATCCGCGGGAACAGCGCCTCGAACTCCGCCTGCACGCCGGGCCGGTCCAGATAGTAAAGGACCTCGGCCACGACCACGGCGTCGAAGGGGGCCTCAGGCCCCGGCTCCCAGGTCATCAGGTCGCCTTCCGCGAAGCGCGCCGACGGCGCGCGGCGGCGCGCCCGCGCGAGCGCCACGGCGGAGATGTCGAGGGCGAGGACCGACGACGCGCGGCGCGCGAGCCTCTCGGTGAAATGACCCTCGGCGCAGGCCGCCTCGAGGACGCGTCCGAGGGGCGCGCCGCCCAGGGCCGCCTCCAGGGCGCCCAGGCGGGCGATCTCGTACGGCTCGGTGGAGTAGGAGAACGGGTCCTCCCGCTTGCCGAACTGGCGGTTGAGCTTGCGGCGGGTCTTGAACGCCTGCCAGGACACGCGCAGCCCCGACCAGAGGCTCACCGCGTCCTCTTCGCGCCCAGCAGGTCCTTGAGCCTCTCGGCGTCGCGGAAGGACGCCCGGTGGGAGAAGGCGATATAGGCGGGGACGTCGGCCGCGGCCGAGGAGATTGTGGCCATATTGTCCACACCCAAAGACCCCATGCGGGCGATGAGGGGACGCATGTACAGGAAGACCCCTTTGGCGGGCGGCCGCTGGCGCAGGGGGTCGAAGGCCCGGATCAGCCCCAGCTCCGCGCACACCTTGTCCTCGAGGGAGGACCACTCGCTCCCCCGCGGGTGCCAGACGACCGTCAGCTGGCCGCGAGAGATGCCCTTGAAGAACCGGTACATGTCGCGCAGGCGGTCGGAGCCGGGCTGAAAGGACGCCGGGGTCTCGAACACCACGATCTTAGCCCCCAGGGCCTCGGCCGCGGCCTTTGTGGCCATCCAGGCCTCATGGACCTCCAGGCTTTCCCGGAACGCCCCGCACAGGGCCTGGCGATGCTTGGGAAGCTTCCGGGCGCCGGCCGGAAAGCCGCGGTCGTCGGGGCCGTGCGTGATCGTCCTCAGGGCCTGCAGGGCGGCTTCGCCGCCCGCGGGGATGTCCGCCCGCCAGGCGGCCAAGGTCTCGAGCCGCGGAAGGCCCTTGCCGGTATCGGTCTCCACGAAGGACAGGGAGCGCCAGTAGCGGTCCCGTCCGATGGGGTAGCCGGCGCAGCCGACCCGTATCATCCGAAAAGGCTGAACTCCGGCTCGCGCCGGGGGCGCTGGACCGTCTCCGGCAGGCGCCGGGACCAGCGCAGGCAGTACCAGGCCAAGGCCAGCAAGGCGAGCCCGTAAACGAGCTCGAACAGGGAGAACCGGGCCCACTGGGCGCGCGTGACGAAGGCCCAGGCCTTGGGAGCATACTGGTTGGCCTCCGGCTCGCCGCCCAGGAGGTCGTAGACCCCCTTGACAGCGGCCAGCCCGCCCCACCCGGCGAAAATCGCCGCGGCGAGACGGGCCAGTCCACGGATCTTGATCGTCTCCATGGGAGACGGTCCGATCAACGCTTCGAGAACTGGAAGCGCTTGCGGGCTTTCGGCTGACCGGGCTTCTTGCGCTCGACCATGCGGGGGTCGCGGGTCAGGAAGCCGGCGGCGCGAAGGGCCTTCTTGTGCTTCTCGTCGAGCTTGACGAGGGCGCGGGAGATGGCGTGACGGGCCGCTCCGGCCTGGCCGGAGATGCCGCCGCCGACGACCTTGACGATGAAGTCGTGGTTCTTGGCGGCCTCGATGATCGTGATCGGCTCGGTGACGTCCCGGACCTGATGGGGAAGGCCGTGGAAGTACGCCTCGACGGGCTTCTTGTTGACGGTGACTTTGCCCTCGCCCTTCGGCAGCAGGCGGCACTGCGCGACGGAGGTCTTGCGGCGGCCGGTGGCCCAGATCGCTTCGGTTTTGCTCATGGTGTCCTTACTTGGCCTTCGGCGCGTTGACGGCCGAATGCGGGTGCTTGTCTCCGACGTAGATCTTCAGGCGAACCAGCTGCTTGCGGGCGAGGCGGTTCTTGGGAAGCATGCGGCGCACGGCGAGCATCATGATCCGGCGGGGATCGCGCTCCATCTGGCGCTTCATCGGCATGACCCGGGCGCCGCCGGCGAAGCCGGAGTGCGAGAAGTAGGTCTTCTGGTCGATCTTGTTGCCGGTCAGCTTGATCTGCTTGCAGTTCGTCACGACGACGAAATCTCCGCAGTCCACGTAATCGGTGTAGGTAGCCTTGCCTTTTCCACGAAGTAGATCGGCGGCCTTCGTCGCGATGCGTCCGAGCACGAGGCCCTTCGCGTCGATGTGATGCCATTTGCGGGTGTTCGCCGCCTGGCGGGGAGGATGCATATAGCTGTTCTGAGGCATAGTGGTTAATCTTAACAAATTCCCCCGTCGGGGAACAAGGTTTATTACGGGGATTTCGGAGGGCGCCGGGTGCCGAAAGTCTCGCCGTTCGGAGACCGCCAGTACACCTCGAGCTTGAGCTTGGCGCGGGTATAGACCGTGACGCCGGCGGGCGTCAAGCGGCCGTCCCCGTCGAAGAGGCGGCGGCCCTCCCAATCGGTCAGCTTCAGGGCCCATTTCGCCCCGGCGCCCTTCTTCTCGAAGTACTCGATGGCGTCCTGGGTGAGGTGGAAGAGGTACTTGTCGTGGCCCTCCTTCGTGAGCAGGCGGGGGGCCGCCGTCTCCTTGCCGCGGCGGGGGGCGGTCCAAGGGCGCGTGCCGCCGAACTTCCTCTTCAGATAGGCGAGGGCGTCCGCCTCGGCCATCCGGATCCGGCCCAGGAGCTGGGCGTCGGCCGGGGCCCAGGCGGTCTGGTCCGGCGCGAGGATGCGCCGCACCCACATCTCCTCCAGGAGCGCGGCGCGGTCTTCGACGACGAGGGCCGGCTCGGGCGCCGCGGGCTCGTGCCCTCCCAGTTCCCCCGCCCGGGCCGACGCGGCCAGCAGCAGAAGAAGGACGAGCTTCACTTGGCGGCGAGGATGCGGGGCAGGACCACTCCGACCTGGTCCATGTACTTGCCCTTGCGGTCGGAGTAGGAGGTCTCGCAGACCTGGTCGCCTCCGAAGAAGAGGAGCTGGGCGATGCCCTCGTTGGAGTAGATCTTCGCGGGCAGGGGCGTGGTGTTGGATATCTCGATGGTCAAGAAACCCTCCCAGCCGGGCTCAAGGGGAGTTACGTTTATGATAATGCCGCAGCGGGCGTAAGTGGACTTGCCCAGGCAGACCGCGAGCACCTCGCGGGGGATCTTGAACTTCTCGAGGGAGCGGGCGAGCGCGAACGAGTTCGGGGGGACGACGCAGGTCGGGGCCTTGATGTCGACGAACGCCTTCTCGTCGAACTTCTTCGGATCGACGAGCGTGCCGTGCACGTTCGTGAAGACTTTATACTCATCCGCGACGCGGATGTCATAACCATACGAAGACAGGCCGTAGGAGATCTTGTCCTTGCCGTCCTGATGCTCGACGAACGGGTCGATCATCTTCTGGGTCTGGGACATCTCGCGGATCCACTTGTCGGACTTGATCATCTGGGGCTCCTTCGTCGGTGTGAATGATTATAACTGTTTCCGGAAACAGTTAAAGCCGCTCCGCCGCGACCTGGCCGGACAGGCACGCGGACTCGATCGTCGCGGGGAAACCGGTGCGCGTCCAGTCCCCGGCGAACGAGAAGCCGGGCATGCCGGTCCCGGGGTCGGGGCGTTTGGCCTCGGAACCGGGGGCCGGGGACAGCGTCGCGAAGGGCTCCTTGACGACCTTGCTCGCCAGGATCTTCGCTTTCGGGAACTCGGGCAGGCACGCGGCCAAGTCGCGGGTCGCCGCGGCCATGATCTTCTCGGGCGAATACCCGATCTGCTTGTGCGCGCCGGAGATCACCACGGCCACCGTCTGGCCCGCTTCCTTCGTTCCGTGGATCAAGGTCTTGTTGAACACCCAGTGGGTCTCGGTGTGAAGCATGCCCAGGAACCGCTCGGTCATCACCGGGCGGTCGAGCTTGAGCGTCGCGCCGACGATGGGCGCGGGGGCCAAAGTCTCCCAAGGGCCGCGCAGCGCGGCGGGAAGGCCCAGCTTTTTCAGATCCCACGGCGGCAAAGTCGAAACGACATGGCTTGCCTCGAAGCGGGAGTCCATGTCGGTCTTGATCCCGCGCACACGGCCGCCTTCCTCGATGAGACTCGCCGCCTTCGCGTTCGAGATCACGCGGCCGCCGCGGGCCTCGACGTAGTCGCGGGCGGCGTCGGTGTACAGCTCGGAGAGGCTGGTCTTCGCCAAGGCGAAGCGGGAGGACTCGCGGCCGGTGAAGAACATCGTGCGCAGGGCCTGGATGAAGCCCGCCGCGGAGGCGACCTCGGGCGCGTCGTTGAGGATGCCGATGGCGGCGGGATCGAAGAACCGGGTCTGGAAATTGGACGAAAGACCGAGCGAGGTCAGCCACGCCCGGACCGTCATCTTCTCGACGGCGTCCGGGATCGGGCCGGTCTTCATGGCCTTGAGCGCGCGGTCGAACGCGAGCAGCGCCGTTTTCTCCCCGAGAGACACGCCCTTGAGGCCTATGAGTCCGGCGGCCAGGTGCAGCGGCGCCGGGAGCCACGACGGGCAGGACAGGCGGTCGCGCCGGCCGCCCGCCTCGGCATAATCCACCACGACGTCCTCGTAGATGTCGAGCTTGGCTTCGGTCCCGATCGTCTTCAGGAACTTGCGCGTGGCGAAGTAGCAGCCCATGAACAGATGCTGGCCGTTGTCGATGTCGAGGCCGTTCTCGTTGAAAGAGTAGGCGCGCCCGCCGAGATGCGGCTTCTTGTCGAGAACGAGCACCTTCCTGCCCTTCGCCGCGAGGGCGACCGCGCACGACAATCCGGCGAAGCCTCCGCCGAGGACGATGACGTCGTTCTTCTCAGATCCCATGGCAGAAAAGCCAGGCGCGGAAGGCGAGGGCCGCCTTCCGCCAGCCCGGCAGGCTGGTCTTGGAGAAGAGCACGCGGAACTCCCGCGCCTTGATCTCGTCGAGCAGGCCCTCGTAGACGTGGGCCATGACCTCGGCCGGCAGCAGGCCCAGGCGGTCGCGGAAATCGACGAGGTTGCGCGCGCGGGCGTAGTAGGCTTTCGCCCGCTTGTACTGCCCTTCCATGAGACGGTCGAACGCGGGGCCGTGATCTCGAAGAACGAGCCTATCGACGGAATAGCCCGCGTCGCGGATCTCGGACAACGGCAGGTAGACGCGGCCGATCTCGAGGTCGGCGCCGACGTCGCGGATGATGTTGGTCAGCTGGAAGGCGTAGCCGAACGTCGTCGCGAACTCGTACATGCGCTCCTTCGGGGTGTACGTCCAGCCGAAGATGTGCACGCACATGATCCCGACCGAGGAGGCGACGCCGCGCATGTAGCTCTCGAGGTCGGCGATCGTCTCGTAGCGGGTCCCGTCGAGGTCCATCGCGCAGCCGCGGATCATCTCGAGGAACGGCTCCTTGGGGATCTTGTAGTCGGCGATCGGCTTGAGAAGCGCCCGGGACACCGCGTGAGTCGGCGCGCCTTGATAGAGCCGCTCGATCTCCTCGCGCCAGAACTCAAGCTGGCGGCGGGCCTCGTCCTTCGGAGTCCCCGGTTCGTCGACGATGTCGTCGATGAGGCGGCAATAGGCGTAGACGGCGGACAACGCCTCGCGCTTGGGCTTCGGGAGGAGCAGGAAGCCCAGGAAGAAGTTCGACTTCTTCTCGGCGGGGGCCGGCGCGGAGGTCATGTGCCGATGAGGGCGCGCGCGACCAGAGGGATCCATTCCCGTTTCTTCAGGGTCGGACGCGTCCGGATGGTGTCGAAGTCGAGCTTGTGGATCAGCTTGAGGATCTGCATGCCGCCGTACCAGGTCAGGCGGATCTCGAGGGAGAGCGGCCAATGCAGCAAGGCCGGCAGCGGCCGGCCTTGCTCGAACAGCGCGCGCGTGCGGGTCACCTGGAACTTCATCAGGTTCTTGAAGCGTTCGTTGTAGACGCCCATGCGCAGGTCGGCCTCGGAGTAGCCGTGGGCCTTGAAGTCCTCGTCGGGGATGTAGACGCGGTCCTTCTTGAGATCGACGGAGACGTCCTGCCAGAAATTGGCCAACTGCAGGCCGGTGCAGATCGCGTCCGAGTAGCGGAAGAGCTCCGGATCCTTGTAGCCGTGGATCATCAGGACGATGCGCCCGACGGGATTGGCCGAACGGCGGCAGTAGTCGATCACTTCGTCGTACGTCGCGTAGCGGCTTTTCTCCGTGTCCTGGAGGAAGGCGGAGAGGAGGTCGTCGAACGGCTCCTTGGGCAGCTCGAGCTCCTTGATGGTCTGGCCGAGCGCGACGAACACCGGATGCGTCGACGGGCGCTTGCCGACGTCGGCCAGCATCGAGCGCCAGTTCAGCAGGCACTCGCGCCGGCGGCCCTCGTACTCCGGCTCGTCGGACATGTCGTCGGCGATGCGCGCGAAGGCGTACAGCGCCGCGACGTGCTTGCGCAGGCGCTTGGGCAGCAGCAGCGACGCGACCGGGAAGTTCTCGTAGTGCGAATCCGCCAGGTTCTGGCAGAAGCGGTAAGACCCGGAGACGTCGTTCGGATCCGAGAGCTTCGCCTCGTAGGCCCTGAGCGTGTCCGCCATCACTTCTTGCCTATGCCGATGCGCGTGCGGCCGTCGCCGCGCTTGGCCGTGATGCGCTTGAGCGGGGCGTTGGACCACTCGAACTCGAACTCCCCGCAGCGGACGCGGTCGCCGTTCTGCACCCCCGCCTTCTTGAGGGCGCGGTCCACGCCGATGCGCTTGAGCGTGTGCTGGTAGCGGTTGATCGCCTCGGGCAGGCTGACGTCGAGCATCGCCGACGCCCGCTCGACGAACTTGCCGCGAAGGATGAAGCTTCCTCCGCCCTGGTTCTCGACGGTGAAGCCCTGCTCGACCTTGTGGATCGAGTCGTCGACGGTCTTCTCCGCGAAATGGATGGGGCCGTCGTGCTTGGCGAGCTCGGCGATGACCTTGTCGAGGAGGGCGTCCACGCCGTCGCCGGTGGCCACGGAGATCGCCAATATCCCCTTGTGCTTCCTTTTGAGGGCCTTAAGGATCTCCGCGCTCTCGGGAAGGTCGGTCTTGTTGAGCACGAGGAGCTTCTGCTTGGTCGCGAGCTTGGGGCTGAACTTCTTGAGCTCCTTCTCGATGGTCTTGATCCCGGCCTCCGGGTCCTCGCCCATATAGCCGGCGGGGTCGATGAGGTGGATCAGCAGGCGGCAGCGCTCGGTGTGCTTGAGGAACTTGACGCCGAGGCCCTTGCCGTCGGCCGCGCCCTCTATCAGGCCCGGCAGATCGGCCACGACGAAGCTGACGTGCTTGTGGTAGGCGACGCCGAGGTTCGGCGACAAGGTGGTGAACGGGTAGTTGGCGATCTTCGGGCGGGCGTTGGAGACGCGCGAGACGAAGCTCGACTTGCCGGCGTTAGGATAGCCGACGAGGCCGACGTCGGCGAGGAGCTTGAGCTCCATGTCGAGCGTGACCTTCTCGCCGGGACCGCCCTTTTCGGCCAAGCGGGGCGCGTTGTTGAGGCGGGTCTTGAAGGACCAGTTGCCGCGGCCGCCGCGGCCGCCCTCTCCGGCGCGCCAGCGCTGCCCTTCCTCGTGCAGGTCGGCGACGAGCATGCCGTCGCGGTAGATGAGCGTGCCGACGGGAACGGGGATCTCGACGTCGTCGCCCTTGTGCCCGTGCTTATGGGAGCCCTTGCCGTGGCCGCCGCGGCCCGCCGTCACGTGCGGGCGGAAGTGCAGGTCCATCAGAGTGGTCAGGCGGGACGCCGCCGTGAACCAGACGTCGCCGCCGCGGCCGCCGTCGCCGCCGTTGGGTCCGCCCCACTCCATGTACTTCTCGTGCTTGAACGAGAGGCAGCCGTCGCCGCCGTCGCCCGCGGCGACGTAGACTTTGACTTTATCGATGAAGTTCATGGGAGGTGTCTCTGGAAGCAAAACGGCCGCCGGTATTGCCGGCGGCCGTCGTCGGCGCGCGTGAGCGCGCCGGGTTGATCTACTTGGCGGCTTTCGCGAGCTTCGCCGGAGCGGCCTTCGCGACTGCGGGGTACACGGACGCGCGCTTCTTGTCCTTGTACGCCCACTCGAAGGTCACGACGCCGTTGATCTTCGCGAACAGCGTGTCGTCCTTGCCGCGGCCGACGTTGAGGCCGGGAAGGATCTTGGTGCCGCGCTGGCGCATGATGACCATGCCGGCCTTGACGACTTCTCCGCCGTAGCGCTTGACGCCGAGGCGTTGACCGTGGGAATCACGGCCGTTGTTGGATGAGCCCTGTGCTTTTGTTGAAGCCATAGTTTTTTAATTAAGAGAGATGCTCTCGATCTTGATCGACGTGAGCCACTGCCGGTGACCCTGGGTCTTCTTGTAAGCCTTCTTGGTGCGCTTCTTGAAGACGATGATCTTCTGGCCCCGGCCCTGCTTGACGACGGTCGCCGTGACCTTCGCGCTGCGCGTGGACTTCGGCTCCTGGCCTTCCGGAGCGTCGCCGACGGCCCAAAGCGCGTCGAACGTCAGCTTGTCGCCTTCCTTGGCCTCCAGCTTCTCGACCTTGACGGTCTCGCCGGGAATGACCCAAAGTTGTTTTCCGCCCGTCTCGATGATCGCGTACATAGGACTCCTGTTGAGGTAGGCGTACATCATAACAAAATCCCCGACGAGTGACAAGGCGATTCTCAGCGGACGCCGGACGCCCTAGCCGTATCGTTGCTACAGCACAGGCCGTCATGATCCTATATGAGAAGGACCGCGCGCTCTATCTCAACCTGACCAACCGCTGCCCGGTCTCCTGCGGCTTCTGCGTCAAGGTCCCCTGGGACTACCTGTTCGAGGGCAACGACCTCCGCATCAAAGGGCCCGAGCCCACGGCGGCGGCGCTGATCAACGCGCTCGAGGCCAAGCTGGGCGCGGGCGGGGACTGGCGGGAGGTCGTGTTCTGCGGCTTCGGCGAGTCCACTTACCGCCTGGAGGAGATGAACAAGGTCGGCCTCTACCTCAAGACCCATTACCCGAAGGTGAGGCGCCGTCTGAACACCGTCGGCCTGGGCGACCTGATCTGGGGCCGGGACATCACCCCGGAGCTGGCCGGGTATCTCGACGAGGTCGCCGTCAGCCTCAACACCGCCGACCCGAAGCAGTGGGTCGAGCTGCTGCGCCCCGCCCCGGCGTACCGCGACGCCGGGTTCGCCGCTTCGCGGCGATTCGCCGCCAACTGCGTCAAGGCGGGGATCCGCACGCGCGTCACCGCCGTCGAGCTCCCTGAGGTGGACCTCAAGCCCCTGGAGCTCTACGCCGAGTCGATCGGCGCCGATTTCACCGCCCGCCCGATCCTCGCCTGACCCTGGACGCGCGGCCGGGCCGCTGTTACACTCTAAGAGGAAGGTCCCCCATGGCTAAAACCCGCGCCGCCGGCAAGATCCACCTGACCGCCAACCAGCACAAGGTCATCAAGGACAAGTACCTGCGCGACTCCCCGTCGGCCGAGGCGTGGCTGATGGGCGTCGCCCGCAACGTCGCCCTCGGAGAGGTGCTCAGCCATCCCAAGGCCGAGTCTTGGGGCGTCTTCGTCGGAGTCGAGCGCAAGGTCGTCCTGGTCCCCGCCGTCGACGGCGCCGCCGCCGGGCGCATGATCCTCTTCCACCAGGGCCTGCCCGACAACGACGCGCGGCAGGCCAACTTCTCGCGCCTGCTGGCCAACCTGGAAAAGGCCTGCGCCAAGCACCCCGAGGCCAAGGCCCTGCGCGAGGAGTGGGCGGCCAGATTCTACGGCCTGATGGCGGGTTGGGACTTCCTGCCGAACTCCCCGACCTTGATGAACGCCGGCCGCGAGCTGCAGCAGCTCTCCGCCTGCTACGTCCTGCCCGTGCCCGACTCGATGGAGGGCATCACCAAGTCGCTCGCCGCGCAGTCGATGATCCAGAAATCGGGCGGCGGCACCGGCTTCTCCTTCTCCTCGCTGCGCCCGAAGGGCGATCCGGTCAAGAAGACGCAGGGCGTGGCGTCGGGCGCGCTGTCCTTCATGAAGCTGTTCGACACGATGACCGACGTCGTCAAGCAGGGCGGCACGCGCCGCGGCGCCAACATGGCGATCCTCCGCTACGATCACCCGGAGATCATGGACTTCATCAAGATGAAGACCCAGCCGGGCGTCATGGAGAACTTCAACATCTCCGTCGGCGTGGACGCCGCCTTCATGCGCGCGGTCCTGGCCGACGCCGAGTACGACCTGATCAACCCGCGCTCGGGCAAGCCGGACGGCAAGCTGCGCGCCAAGGAGGTCTTCGACGCGATGGTCGACCTCGCGTGGAAGACGGGCGACCCGGGCTACGTCGTCCTCGACCGCATCAACGCCTCGGGCTCCAACACGACGCCGGCGCTCGGCCAGATCGAGAGCACCAATCCGTGCGGCGAGCAGCCGCTGCTGCCGTGGGAGCCGTGCAACCTGGGCTCGCTCAACCTCGGCGCGTTCGTGACCGGCGAGACCGGCGCGGGACGCTGGGACTTCCCGCGCCTGAAGGAGACGGTCGCCCTCGCGATCCGCTTCCTCGAGGACGTCATCGAGGTCAACGACTACCCGCTGCCGGAGATCGAGCGGCTCGCCAAGGGCAACCGCCGCATCGGCCTGGGCGTGATGGGCTGGGCCGAGGCCTTGGTCAAGAGCGGCGTCGCGTACGGGGACCCCGAGGCGCTCAAGCTCGGCGACAAGGTCATGTCGTTCATCAACGGCGCCGCGCTCGAGGCCTCCGAGAGGATCGCCCGCGAGCGCGGGGTCTTCCCCAACTGGACGGACTCGGCCTACGATCCGGAGTCGGAGCATTTCCGGGGCGAGAAGCGGCATCCCCGCCACTGCGCGCGCACGACCATCGCGCCGACGGGGACCATCGCCATCGCCGCGGGACTGCAGGGCGGGGGCATCGAGCCGTTCTTCGCGATCGCGTATACGAGATACAACGCCAAAGCCCTCGAGCTGTTGAAGCACGGCAAACAACCGGACGACAAAGACGTCTTTTTCGAGGTCAATCCGCTGTTCAAAGAATACGCCGAGAAGAACAAGTGGTTCGGCAAGGACGAGAAGAGCTTGATGCGGGCCATCGACTCGAATCACAAGTCGTTGGCCGGCCTTCCCGAGATCCCCGATTCCGTTCAAAAACTCTTCGCCACCGCCCACGACGTTTCCGTCGAGACCCACGTCCGCATGCAGGCCGCCTTCCAGCGCCACACCGACAACGGCGTCTCCAAAACGATCAACCTGCCCGAGGAGGCGACGGCCGACGACGTCCGCGGCGCCTATCTCCTGTCCTACGAGCTCGGCTGCAAGGGCATCACCGTGTACCGCGACGGCTCGAAGGCCCAGCAGGTGCTCAACCTTTCCTCCACCCCGTCAAAAGGGAAGCGCCGCACGCCGGAGGCCTCGCTCGGCCTCGACGCCGAGTACTACCAGCTCCGCACCGGCTACGGGCCGCTGCACGTGCACATCAACTACGACGAGAAGGGGCCTTTCCAGTTGTTCACCAACATCCCCCCGCTCGGCACCGAGATCGCGGGGCTGACCTCGCTCGTGGGCATCCTGATCTCGAAATACCTGGCGGAGGGCGGAGATCCGCTGCGCCTGCTCAAGCACCTCAACTCGGTGAAGGGCGACCGCCCGATCGGCCTGGGGCCCAACCGCGTGGACTCCATCCCCCACGCGCTCGCCATCGCCCTGCGCGCCCATCTCAAGAAGACCGGCTGGATCGACGGCGGAGTCCCCGTCGAGCCCGCCGCCGAGACGGCGGTCTCGGAGCATTGCCCGAAATGCTTCTCGCGCAACGTCTCGCACGAATCGGGCTGCTCCGGCGTGACCTGCCACGACTGCGGCCACTCCGAGTGTTCTTGAGCGCGAGACAGCCCTTGTAATTCCTGGTATTGGGGACTATACTGCCCCGACCCACCATTACCATGCGTTCAACCATCGCTTCGGCGGTCCTCCTTCTCGCCTTCCAAAGCAGCATTTCACAAGCGACCGAACCGCCCCCTACACGGCAGAGGCAAACCACGTATGAGTTTTCTCCGACCGGCGGCGGGCTCACCGACCTTCAAGTATTGCCGTCGGGTGCCGCCTATATCGCCGGGGTGACCAACGGGGGGCCGTTTCTCAGCCGAGTAGGGCCGGACGGGACCCTTTCCTGGATCGTCTACGAGCCGTTTCCACCGTATTCAGCCGGTTTCCAAGGAGGCTTGGCCGTCGACTCGAACGGTAACGCCTACCGCATCTATACGGATTTCACGACAATTTTCGGTGAGATCGTCATAGTCAAGTATTCACCCGAAGGCGTCCGCCTTCAAGAGGCACGTCCTGCGTCGTCGAATCCTGGTGCATCCATCATAGCCAATGGTCTCGCGCTCGATGCCGGCCGAGGAATCCTTTACGCCACCATGGACTTTACTGACACCGATTTCGAAACCGCAGGATTGGTTGTGCAATTCGACTTAAACTTGGCTGAAGGCCCTCGCGACGTCTATCGCAGGCGAGACAATTTTTCGACCATTGGGGTGGTTGGAGCAATTCATGTCTCGCCGACCGGTAAAGTGAGCGTTCCGATTCGAGAGCAGGGCAACTTCGAATTCGTTCCCTTCCGCTGGCTATTCTTGCGGTATGACCCAGGACTTTTGAACAGAGTCGAAGAGTTGCTGCCATCGGCCGGCATCCTCAGTACGACGCAATCACAATCGCTCGGAGACATGTACGGCATTATAAGTCCCGCCATTCCAACCTTTCCTCCTTCCCCGCCCACGTATATGCGAGTCGCCCCGACGTTCGGTACTCAACGTCCGGCGCCACCGGGCAGGCTGATCGGAGTCGGGCCAGAAGCTGAGACCTATGGAGGCCTAGGTTCACGTCAAGTTCAGAAATTCGACGCGTCTGGTGTCGCCGCATGGACCACACCGATAGTGACAGACGCGGGCAAAGACGACGCCGACTTCGCCCGCGTCAGCAATTCCGCTCTTTACTTGGCTGGTAGCTTCATAGTCTCAGGCCGGCGCCGTGTCTACCTCGACCGTTATGGCCGGGCAACGGACACCCTTTCAGTCGCCTTGGAGCCCTCGAGCGTGAAGCCCGGCGCCAAGACTCAAGTCCGGGTGTCGCTGAAAAACTCGCAGGGCATTCCTATCGCCGATAGGGATGTGACCTTCATCGCGGAGCCGGTGGTAAATTCGGGCGGGCACGATCACAGCGGTGGCAGGCCCGTGGGGACATTCTCAGGGAGCAGCATCCAGCTTTCGACCGCGCCGCATGGGCGGACGGGCCCTGACGGCAAACTGACCGCGACTTATACCGCCAGCGCGTTTGGCGGACAGGAAACGATCAAGGTTCACCTGACGGATACGCCGAACGTCTCGACTTCGGCGGTACTCGAGGTCAGAGTGCCGGGGTTAATGCCTCTGCCGGCTGCCGCCACTTATACCAAGGACGGGGGCACCTGTCAGCACCACGGTCCAGATGCTCCCCCTGGCTGCGTAAGCCCGGATCAAAATCATTTTGGAACCGCAGCGACCAACACCGCGATAGCCGCCATTGCCGCTGAATGGCTCGCATTCGCCGGGGCGACACGCATGCTTGAGATCAACGACATGAGCCTACAGCTGGGCGGAGGTTTTGATGTCGGAGGGAACTGGACGGCCGATATCGTGGATCAGTTCCCCGCGGATAGGAAGCGTTGCAATTCCACCGGACACTGCGAGCACCGAGATGGAACTGCGGCCGATTTCCAGGTCAGCACGAATCTCAGTCCCGGCGCCTTGACGCAAAAGCAACAGCAGAAATTGCGCGATATTATTCTGTCTCGGGGCGGAAGTCGAATCCATGTAGAAGGGAGTCATTGGCATGTGCGCTTCTAAAGCTTCTCTGTCTGTCCGATTCCTCATCGCGGCATGGCTTTTGATTGCCTGTGTTTCAATAAGTTCTGCACTTACGGCTGCTGAGATCGGCTATGAACCCCATAACAAAGCTACAGCAACCGTTACTGTTCTCATCAGCCCGATCAACGGGCACCTCGAGTATATCTATGACGTAAAAAATAGCACGAGCAGCGAACGCGCGATAACTTCGTTTAAGATTCAAATCGATGTGCCTGTTTCCTCAGCAACTACGACCGGGCCAACCACCTGGGATTCATTCGACTGTTGCATTCAAGATAAAAACCGCATGCTCGCTTCGAACATCGTCGTGGGCGGATGGCTTTATGGCGTGGAATCATCTCAAATTCAACCTGGCGCAACCTTATCAGGCTTCAAAATCACGGCTCAAAGCGTTCCTGGAATAAAGCGCTATTTCATCGAGAGCAACAGTGCCACCGTGGTACCGGAGGCTGAGCCCGGAGATCAAGAGGAGGCCGATGCCCTCACTGAGCTGACGGATTTTTTCAACGACACCACCTCAGGCGTGACCTTAGGCCCGGAGCCAGTCCCCGATCTCATCGATCCGACATCGCTGATCGACCGCCTGATCGCATTTATGCACCAATCCGTCTCCCTCGGCTGGTTTTTTGGTCACGGCTCCGAGGGCATCGTAAAGAGCCTGGACGCAAAGCTAGATGCCGCCAAGGTCTCCATCGCACGCGGCCAGAACAAAACCGCGGTGAACCAATTGAACGCCTTCGTCAAAGAGTTGCAGGCCGAACGCGACAAACATGTCAACGGGAGCGCCTTCTTACTGCTGAAGCTCAACGTGGACTTCATCGTCGGGAAGTTGGGATCATGAACAAAATCCTTGTTTTCATTTTTCTCTGCACGTCTCCCGCACAAGCCGACGTATTGGACCGCATGTACGAGATATACAGTTCTCCCAACACCTCAGCGTCATGGAAGCTGCGCATGCGCGAAGAGATGCTGCGATACAGCCGGGCGCTCGAATTAAACGAACCGTCTCCAAGCGGAGGAGACCCCTTCGCGGTGTCGACGGCGGAAACCGTCAAGCCCGCGAGTTTTAACGCGGGAAAGGCAGCGGCCTTCGCCGTGTCCGAGACCCCGGCGGCGGTGCGCCTGACCGACGGCACGGGCGTCAGTCTCCCGAAGGGCGCCCTGCGCGAGGACGCGATAATCACGGTCGAGACGATACCGGAGACGCCGGCCTCGCCGACTGCCCGCAGACGCGCGGAATTTAAGCTCTCGGCCGTCTCTGAAAGCGTCGAATTCGGCCCACACGGCACGAGCTTTCGGGTTCCAGTCCAAATCGCGCTTGCTTACGATCCCGCCGTCGTCCGCGCGAAAAATCTGAATGCACGAGATATCAAGATTCATTACTGGAACGAAGCCACACAGGCCTGGGAACCGTTGCCGTCGACCGTGGACGAGTCGGCGCATCTGGTCCGGGCGCAGAGCGCCCACTTTTCTCTATACCAGGCGATGGGTTCCGGCGGTATCGGAGTGCTGGCGACGGGAGCCTACGGACTAGTTGACATCTACGCCTTCCCCAATCCTGCGCGCGGTCGAACGGTCACGATCCGCGTCCAGGTCGGCAACGCGGACTCCGTATCGGTGAAGATCTACGATTTGGCGGGCCGCAGAATCCATGAGATGAGCGCAACCAGCGCCGCGATCCTAGACGACGGCAACGGCAAGGGCGCTCAACCGACCTCCGATATGACGTGGGATACGAGCGACGTCGGCAGCGGAGTCTATACCTATGTCATGACGGCCACTAGGAACGGGGAATCCGACATCAAGGTGGCCAAGAAAGTAGCGGTGATACGCTGAGGGACATGAGACGACTATTGGCCGTCGGACTGCCCGTGTTCCTGGCAAGCTCTGCCCTCGGCGGTGAGACTGCGTCTTTCCTCGATATCGGCACGGGCGCGCGCGGCCTCGGCATGGGCGGAGCGTATACGGCACTGGCGGACGACGCGAATGCTCTCTACTGGAACCCGGCCAGATTGTCTAGACTCGAAAAACGCGAATTCACGGCAAATCACGCTGCGATGTTCGAGAGCACACGATTCGACTTCCTCGCTTACGCTCATCCGACGAGCCAGGGAACCTTCGCGGCAGGCCTCACCTATCTCAGCCAAGGCAAGATCGACGGGCGCGACAGCCTAGGACGGCCGACGTCCAACTTTAACGCCTCGGACGCAGCCGTGAGCGCGGCGTATGCCCGCAAGTTGGATTTTGCCCAAATCGGCGCGAGCGTCAAATACATTCGCAGCCACATCGGCTCAACCGAGGCGCAAACGGTTGCCGCTGACGTCGGTGCCGGGCGCGAGTTTGGAAGGCTCGCTGTCGGCGCGGCGCTTCGAAACCTCGGCCCCGGCCTCAAATTTGAGGATCAGCGCAACGATCTTCCGCTGAGGCTGGCCGTTGGTACGGCCTATAAGTTCGAGGGCGGTCACGCGGCGGCGGCCGAGATCGTCAGCGGTCCGCGAGGCGCGGGGACGGACGCCGCCCTCGGCGGCGAATACCAGGTCGTCAAGAATATTTACCTGCGCGCGGGCTATACGACTCGGACGGCGATCACCGGTGGCTCGGGTTTCGACGCGGCACGCGGCCTGACGATGGGTCTGGGTTTTCGAAACGAAAAGTGGGGCCTCGACTATGCCGTGCTTCCATCGGGCGAGCTTGGGCGCTCGCACAGGTTCACCCTAGCTATTCGCTGGTAGGGATTACGAGCCCGCCGCTCTAGCTATCCCTGCCGGGCAGCGGCCTGTTGGAATCGGGCACGAAAGTCCCGCCCTCGCGCCGGTGTCCCGCTGCCGGCGAAGGCGGCGCAGTCTCGTCTCCGGAGGGCGCGCCCCCGTCCCCCGCGCCCACTTCGGGGACGGGCAAGGGAATCTCGATGACCGGCTCCACGATCGGGGGGACGGACTCGGGCGCAGGCGGTGCTCGACGCGTGGCCGCCCATAGAGTGACGATCAAGCTGAACGCGAGAAGCGCCGCCAGCCAAGGATAAGCCTTCAGGAGGCCGACAAAGGAAGAAGGCGGGTCGGGGTTCGGGGTCATGATCAATAGGATAGGATTCGGCGCGCCGTTCGTCGAGCCCCGGAGCGTGACCCAGGTCGCTTCCCTAATTGCGGAGAAGTTTCCTTGATTTGTCCGCGGCAACCACCTATACTTCGTGGGCACATGCTCCAACGAAACCCGCGGCAAGGCGGCACCTTGACCGAATTGATGGTGGCCACGGCCATCCTGTCCGTGGGCGTTTTGGGTCTTTTCGGCGCTTTCAAGTACATCGCGCGCTCGACCTTCGTCTCGCGCGCGACCTCGCTGGCCACCAACCTGGGCCAGGAGCGAATCGAATCCCTCAAGAATCTCAGCTACTACGCCCTTCAGATCACGACGGCGACGGCGACCGACACAACCACCGAGCCCGACATCGTCTACGACACGGTCAACTACCCTCCGGAGATCATCTCCATCGGCGGCATCAACTTCACGCGCTACACCTACGTTGGCATGGCCGAGATGTCCGGCAGCGACATCACCGACGTGGCCTTCACCTACCCTGACACCGGCCTCAAGCAGATCACGGTGAGCATCGTATGGACCGAGGCGGGAAACAAGAAGTCCTGGACTTTGCGAAATCTCCTCGAGAACCCGAACGTCAACCCGCTCGACTCGACGATTACGGGAACGGTCTTCAACTCCGCCGGCGGCACCGTGGCAAGCGCCGTCGTCGTGGCCGAGCAGAATGAGAACTGGGGCGCGATGTCGAATTCCGCGGGAGTCTATTTCTTCTCCGTCTACCACGGGACCTATACCATCAGGGCCTCCTCGACCGGCTTCAACGACGGGGTCACCGGCTCGGTCATCGCCAACCGGGGCGGGACGGCCACGGCCGATCTCACGTTGATCTCCGTGGCGACCGGCTACATCGAGGGCACCGTCTGGTACAACTCCGGCCTAGTCATCAGCCAGGTCGTCGTGGAGACCGCGACCTGGGCTGCGGGAGACATCGTCCGGCCGGTCGAGTACATCGAGCTGTTCAATCCCACGACTTACCCGATCAACATCGGGACGACGGGCGCCCCCCAGATCCGCCTCGACTACGACAGCGAGGCGGCGGGACAGGATAAGACCCATGCCCAATTCAATTTCGTCTTCATGACCACATATGTGCCCGCGAACCACTACTACCTGCTGGCCAGCGCGTCGGCCTTCATGATCAACAATGCGGAAATCCAAGCCGACGCCTGCTTCGGCACCGCCGCCGGCTGCGACAGCGCGCCGACCACCCCCGATTTCCTCGACAACAACCGCGCGGGCGCCGTGCGCCTGCGGCGCTTCTCGGACAACGCCGCCTACGACACCGTGGGCTGGGACGACGACAACAACCTCGCCTGCGGGGATCCGGGGATTTGCGAGGGAACCTCGATCCCCAATTTTACGACGCTGCCGGCTCGCGACGGCCTTCAGGCGGGCAACCAAATCGTGCGGGTGTCCAGCCCCGGAGTCAGCGCGGCGGGCATGCTGGCCTACGGGGCGGCCTACGACTCCGACGACAACTCGAAAGACTTCCTGTATCCTTCCGCCGTGTTCGACGGGCTCGTCTACCCCCCCAGAAGCACGGCCTCCGGCGCCTTCACGACGTTCACCGGGAAGGTCGCGAGCGGCGGCTACGTGTCCGCCAGCGACCCGAACTCGGGCTCGGCGCTGACCTATACCGCTTACGTCACGAGCGGGGCGCTGAGCCTGCCCTACGCGCGGTTCGTGCTCGGGGGCGTCTCGACCGGGACCTGGACCGTTTCCGCCGCATATGGGAACTACGCCGCCTTCATCGACACGGTGACGGTCACCCAGAACGCCTATATCGCCGTGCCCCACGCGGCCACCACGCCCGCTTGGCCCGTGGCCGGCCTCCATCACGTGCAGCTGACGAGCGCCACATCCTCCGGCTTCGTAAAAGGCACCATCACCAATCCCTCCGGGCAGCCGATCAACGGCATCACCGTGCAGGGCGGAGGGGCCTCGAAGATCACTGGCTCCAACGGCGCGTACTTCATGGCCGTTTCGACCGGCACGGTGACCGTCATCGCCAACCCCAACAACCTGGAGCCGTCCTACGTCCAGGGCATCGAGGCGCCCGTGGTCGCCGAGGGGGCCGTGACGACTCAGAATTTCACCTTGAATTTCGGCGGGCGCATCACGGGCTACGTCACCACGGGCACGACCCCGCTGGCCTATCAGGCGATCACCGCGGTCGACGACGCCGGCCTTCAGGCCGGCTCCGGCGTAACCGACACCGGCGGCAATTTCACGATCCGCAACGTCTCGACGGGCACCTACACCGTCTACCCGGTGCTCGAATCGGGCCAGGACGTGATGCCGAACTCGCTGTCGGCGCCCGTGAGCTCGACGGGCAGCGTGTTCGTCGGCACCTTCACCGTCAATGGGGCCTTCGGCAGCATCGAGGGCACGGTCTCCGACGCCTCCGGCCTGGTCACCTCCGGGGCGTTGCTGCTGGCGTCGACCAACACGATTCTCAGCACGCCCGCGGCCATCGTCGGCTCGTCGGCGCCCGCGCAGGTGCCGATGTACATGGTGTCGAGCAAGGCCGACGGCACCTACATCCTGCCCGTGCGCGGCGGCTCCACCTATTACCTCTCGGCCTACGTCCCCGTCATCTCCGGCACGGGCGTGACGATCACGACGAAGACCTACAGCGGCATCATCGTCAGCCCGAGCGCGACGACGACCAAGAACGTGGCGATCCCATGAGGAAGCTCAAGAGCCGGCTCGGTTATACCCTCACGGAGCTGATGATGGTCGTCGCCATCATCGGCATCCTCGCGACCGTGGTGCCGACGATGCTGATCCAGATGCAGAACTTCTTCCTGATGACGAGCGCCCGCTACGAGATACAGCGCGACGCGCGCACCACGCTCGACACCGTCAACCGCTACATGCGCCAGGCCGTCGCGACGACGGTGGTCATGGATACGCCCGCGGGCCAGGGACCGTTCTCCCGCATCCGTTTCCGCCACGTCGACGGCCGCTACATGGAGTTCCGCCAGGAGGGAAGCAAGCTCATCCAGGTCATCGGCACCGCCAACTCGGTGGTGAGCAGCAATCTCATCTACATCGCCTTCACCTATCCGCACACCGACGACGTCTCCATCGTCTCGGTCTCGATCACGATGGGCAAGAACATCCAGCTCGGCCGCCGAAAGGTCCTCGAGCTGACCATTCAGAAGATCCGGGTCATGAACTAATGATAAAACTAAGCGGCCGACCGAGCGATACGCGAGGAAGTGCCCCTTCCATATTCCGTCAGGAAAGGGGCCAGATCCTCCCCGGCGCGGTCGCCATGCTCGTGATCCTGGCCATCATGGTGCCGGCCATCGTGCTCTGGATACAGCGCGAGACGGTCTTCGCGAGCAAGCAGTCCCACAACACCGTCGCCTTCCACCTGGCCGAGGCCGGCGTCGAGAAAGCCTACCTCTACATCTCCCTGTCCACGACCACTTGGGTCTCCATCCAGAACGGGAACGCGCAGCCGAACTACGCCTTCGATAAGAAATACCAGGACATCGCCGGCGGCACCTACGCGATCAGCATCACGAGCGGGCCCGGCACCCAGCAGGCGACGGTCATCACCGTCGGCCGAGACAGATACGGCCGGGAGACGCGGGCGCTGCGCGTCGTCTACACCAACGCCGTCCTCGGCGACACGGCGATCTTCGCCGGCCAAGGCGTGAAGATCTCGGGCGGCAGCAACGTGCATTGGGGCGCGGTCATGAGCCCGAGCAACATCGACGCGACCAACCGCAGCTATCCCCAGTACTGGTCGGCCAGCCAGATCATCGGCAAGGACACCACCGCAAACCCGCCCAACTGCGACTCGCCCGGCTGCTGCCAGTGGCACGCCTTCCAGACGAGCCTTCCCAGCACTCCGTCCCTCGACTTCGACTTCTACCGCTCCTCGGCGGCCGCCACCGCGGGCTGCCCGACGCACGCGGGCGCGAACACCGCAGTTCCGGCGGGCAGCTGCTACTACCCGGGGAACGTCACCCAATGGGACGATACGACCGCGGGCAAGACCATCTTCATCGAGGGCGACCTGACGATCAAGTCTCCGGGCATGTTCCACACGGGCACTTTGATCGTCATGGGCAACGTCAACCTTCCCAACGGCGTCTGGGGCAAAGGCACGGTCGCCATGACCATGCCGAAAACGGCCTGGAAGCAGTACTGCAACGCCTGGTCCACCTATGTGGCCTACGGCAACGACTCGACCGAGCCCGCGGATTTCCCCGGCTTGAACTCCCCCTATGAGGCCACGGTGACCCCCCTCACCTCCAGCAAGATCTCGGTCAACGGCTTCCTCTACGTCGGCGGCAACTTCAACAACGGCGGCGGCGGCGGCGGCAACAGCGACGTCTACGGGGTGCTGTACGCCATCGGGACCTCGACCCTGTCGGCGTCCTCGCCGGTCGACTTCTACTACAACGGCGAGGCGACGGCCAACGTCATCACCACGAACGTGAGCCTGACCCGCACCTCTTGGCAGAGCGAGGTCCGCGGCTGGCCGTCGGGCCTTTAGTCCCGCCCGAATGATAGAATAGCCGCCGTGAAGCGCACGAAAGGCCTGTTCATCGTCTTCGAAGGCCCCGACAAATCCGGGAAGTCCACACAGGCAAGACGATTAGTGGATTCGTTGAGGGCCAAGGGTCACGACGTCGTGCACACCCGCGAACCGGGCGGCACGGGCGTCGCCGAAGGCATCCGCAAGGTGCTGCTCGATCCGGCCCTCACGATCGACCCGCTCGCGGAACTCTTCCTGTACGAAGCCTCGAGGGCGCAGCACACTCAGGAAAAGATCCGGCCGGCTTTGGCGAAAGGCACGACCGTCGTGTCGGAGCGCTTCACGATGTCGACGGACGCCTACCAAGGCGAAGCCCGCGGCCTGGGGCTCGATAAAACGTCGGCGTTGAACAAGATCGCCACCGGCGGATTGAAGCCGGACTTGACGATCCTCCTGGATATTCCCGTCGAGGAGTTCGACGCGCGCGATCTTCAGCGCGAGCTCGACCGGCTCGAAAGCGAGAGCGCCGAGTTCCGCCGAAGAGTCCGAAAAGGGTATCTGAAAGCCGCCAAGGCCGATCGCCGCGCGGTCATACTCAACGGAAGGCTGCCGGCCGACGCGCTTCATGCGAAGATCGTCGCCTTGGTCGAGAAGAAATTATGATGCGCCTCGACAAGGTCCTCGGCCAGCGCCGCGCCGTGAAGACCCTCGAGGGGCTGCTGGCCTCCGAGCGCCTGCCGGCCGCGATGCTGTTCGTCGGACCCGAGGGCGTCGGCAAGTCGCTCGCCGCGATCGAGTTCGCCAAGGCCCTGCTGTGCCGCGCGCGCCCGTTCACCGGCGAGGCGTCCTGCGGCGAATGCGCCGACTGCCGGGGCGTGGACGGCCGCGTGCACCCGGACGCCGTCATCGTCGACGCGGCCTACCAGGCGTCGCTCGAGGAAGAGGAGCCGGAGAAGCAGAAGATCTGGAAGGTGGACACGATCCGCCACCTGCTCAAGGACCTGAGCTTCAAGTCCATGCTCGACGGCTGGAAGATCGCGGTGATCCCCGACGCGCAGCGTCTCAACGAGGCCGCGGCCAACGCGATGCTCAAGATACTCGAGGAGCCCCAGCCCAAGACCCTGTGGATACTGGGCGCGACCCAGCGCGAGCGCCTGCCCCGCACGATCTCCTCGCGCTGCTTCACCGTACCCTTCGGCCCCCTGCCGGAGCCCGTCCTGGAGAAGATCCTGACGGGACGCGGCATCGACCCGAGGTCGGCCAAGCGCCTGGCCGCGCTGTCGGACGGCTCCGCCGGCCGCGCCCTCGAGCTCGCCGACGACGACGGCCTGCGCGGCGGCTTCGCCGCCGGCGGCGGGCCGCTGGCCGCCGTGACCGCCTCCGACGGGCTGCCCAAGGACCTCGCCGCGGCGCGCGTGAAGGTGGAGCGCGCGCTGTACTCCCTCGGCCAGGAGCTGCGCCGCCGGCACCTCGATGGAGAATCCCCTTTCTCAAAGGTGGAGGGCCCCCTCCGGGAGCTCTCCCGCCTGCGCGCGGCCCTGCGCGCCAACGCCGACCCGAAGTTGATCCTCACACTGGCTTCCCTGGAAGCCGAGGCCTCACGGTGACCCCATGACGAAGCGCTACTACATCACGACCCCGATCTATTACATCAACGCGGCGCCGCACATCGGCCACGCGTACACGACGATCGCCGCCGACGTCCTGGCCCGGCACATCCGCGGCCGCGGGCGCTCCGCGTTCCTGCTCACGGGCACCGACGAGCACGGCCAGAAGATCGAGGACGCGGCCAAGGCCGCGGGCAAGCACGTGATGGACTTCTGCGACATGACCTCGGCGAAGTTCCGGGACCTCTGGAAGCACCTCGACATCCACGTCGACGACTACATCCGCACGACGGAGAAGCGCCACGAGGACAAGGTCCAGGAGCTGTTCGCGCTCCTGCTGAAGAACGGCGACATCTACAAGGGCAAGTACGAAGGGCTCTACGACGTCGTCAGCGAGTCGTTCGTGAAGGAATCCGACGCGGTGAAGGGACCCGGCGGCGTCCTGCTCGGCCCGGACTCGGGCAAGCCGCTGCAGAAGCTCTCCGAGGAGACCTACTTCTTCAAGCTCTCGAAGTACCAGGACCGGCTCCTCGCGCATTACCAGGCGGACCCCGGCTTCCTGGCGCCCGCGCACCGCGCCGCGGAGCTGCACCGCTTCGTCGAGGCCGGCCTCGAGGACATCTCGGTCTCGCGCACTAAGGTGAAATGGGGCATCCCCGTCCCCGGCGATCCCGACCACACCATCTACGTCTGGTTCGACGCGCTGATCAACTACTGGTCGGCCGCGGACGGGAAGGCGGATCTGTGGCCCGCCGACGTTCATATCGTGGGGAAGGAGATCTTCCGGTTCCACGGCGTGATCTGGCCCGCGATCCTGATGGCCGCGGGCCTGCCCCTTCCCAAGAAGGTGTTCGCGCACGGCTGGTGGACGGTCGAGGGCCAAAAGATGTCGAAGTCCCTCGGCAACTTCATCTCCCCCTACGACATCACCTCCGAGTTCGGCGTCGACGCCCTGCGCTACTTCCTCCTGCGAGAGATGCCCTTCGGCAACGACGGCGACTTCTCGAAGGCCTCGCTGACCAAGCGCTACAACGCCGAGCTCGCCAACGACCTCGGCAACCTCGTCTCGCGCGTGGCCGAGATGGTGGATAAGTTCCTCGGCGGCCGGCTGCCGACGAAGCCGCCGCTCGGGGAGGACTTCTACACGACCACGGTGGCCAAGCGCACGCCCGAGATATCGGAGAGGATGGAGGCGCTCGACTTCAACGGCGCCCTCGACTCGATCTGGGACGTGATCCGCAGCCTCAACGCGCGCGTCAACGAGAAGTCCCCCTGGAAGCTCGCCAAGAGCGACATGAAGGAGTGCGAGGCCGTCCTCTTCGACCTGGTCTGGTCGCTGCGCCTCGTCTCCGGCTGGCTCGACCCGTTCATGCCCCACACCGCGGCCAAGATCCACATGCAGCTCGGCGTGCGGGTGTTCCCGGACGCGCTGACGGCCGAGGACATCCTCGCGGGCAAGACCCTGGGGACCGGCTTGATCCAGAAAGGCCCGATCCTGTTCCCGCGCAAGGTCTGAGATGAGGCGGCTGGTCCTCGCGCTGCCCGTCCTCTTCCTGGCGCTGAGCCTCGACCGCGTCCTGCCCGAGGCGCCGCAGGCTCCCCTTCCGGTCCGGACCGCCCCGCTCGACGAGGCCGTCGCGGGCCTGTCCGGGATGAACAAGGGCCGCTTCGGCCGCCCCGGCAACCCGCTGAACCTCGTCTTCGTGGGGAGCGCGGCAAGCCTGCGCGAGGCGCTGTCCCGCGCGGGCTGGACCGAGGTGCCCGGCACGATCCGCGCCTCGATCGCCTGCGGCGCGGCGGAGCTGCTGACGGGAAGGACGGTCGCGTCGACGCCGCCGATGAACGAGTACTGGTTGGACGGCCGGCGCCAGGACATGAACTGGGCGATCGCGACGAAGTTCCTGTCGGCGCGCCATCATTTCCGGGTCTGGGACACCGGGCTGCGCGACCCGCGCGGCCGCGCGATCTGGTGGGGCGCGGGCGACTACGACCTCAGCATCCGCTGGCACGACCTCTCGCACGTCCGCGACCCGGACCTCGACGCCGAGCGGGACTTCATCGCCGCGTCGCTCAAGGATTCGCCTCTCCTGGAGCGCGCCGCGCTCGTCGCGCATCCCGCCATCCCGCGCGAGGGCGCCAACGACAAGGGCTACAAGTTCCACACCGACGGGAAGGCCGCCCTGGTCGAGCTCCGCTAGACGCCGGAACTCGCGCCGGCGAGAGTTCGCCGGACTGTTTCCGGAAACACTCACTTGCCGGTCGAGCCGAAGCCGCCGACGCCGCGCGCCGTCTCGCCCAGGTCGTCGGAGTCGACGGGGGCCGGGGTCGCGATGGGGATCACGAGGAGCTGCGCGATGCGCTCGCCTTTCTTGAGCGCGTGGACCTGCGTCGAGATGTTCCAGAGCATGACGCCCACCTCGCCGCGGTAGCCCGCGTCGATCACGCCGCCGGCGGTCTTCAGCCCCTTCTTCGCCATCGACGAGCGGTCGCAGACGAGGCCGACGTGGCCCGCCGGGATGGCCATCGCCACGCCCGTGTGCACGACCTTGCCCTGCCCGGGAGCCAGCTCCGCGTCCTCGAGGGCGTACAGGTCGAGGCCCGCGTCGTCGGCGTGCGCCCGGGTCGGCAAGGTGGCGGCCGGCTCGAGGCGGCGCATCGCGAGTATTCCGTGGACGGGTTTGGCGGTCACAGGTGCTCTCCGTAGTTGTCGTGGTCGTGGTGCGGCGGCTTCCAGCCCACCAGCCGCCCGGCCGCGCGCGCGAGCCAGGACACCGGCCCGAGCAGGGCGTAGAAGAAGAAGACGAAGAACAGGATCATCAGCGGGTAGTAGAAGAGCAGAAGGCCCAGGCCGAGCAGGGCGATGATCCGCGTCATCGTCTTCGGGCGCATCACGCCGGGCTGCTTGAACGCCGGGTACGGGATCGTCGAGACCATCAGGAGGGCCATGACGACGGTCATCGCCGGCGCCAGCCCGTACAGGGCCGGGATGTGGTCCATGAGGAACTTCCAGGTGCCGGCCGGGCGGCCTTCCTCGATGACCTGGTACAGAAGGACGAAGCTCGCCAGGAAGCCCGCGCCCGCCGGGATCGCGAGCCCGGTGAAGTGCGTCTTCGAGCCCTGGCCCAGGTGAGCCATCGCGTTGAAGCGCGCCAGGCGCAGCCCGCCGCACAGCGCGTACAGGAAGGCGATCGGGTAGCCCCAGGCGCCGTAGTCTTTCAGAATGAAGGCGTACATCATGTGCGCGGGGGCCACGCCGAAGGTCAGGAAGTCGGCCATCGAGTCGAACTCGACGCCGAACTCGGACTCGCCGTGCACGAGACGGGCGACGCGGCCGTCGAGCGCGTCGAAGAGCATGCCCGCGATGATCGCCGTCGCCGAGGAGACGAACTCCCCGCGCACGGAGGAGAGCAGGGCGTAGAAGCCGCAGGCCATGTTGCCCAGGGTGAACAGGGACGGGGCGAGGACCGCTCCGCCGCGCTTTAAGAGTTGCTTGTCCATTCTCCGATGGGGGTCAGGCCGCCGGCGACGCGGTCGCCGGCCTTGACGGTGCACTTCGAGCCATTTGGGAAATGCACTGCTGCTTGTGAACCGAAATAGATGATGCCGTATTTCTCCCCCGCCGCCACCGTGTCGCCGGGCTTGCGCCAGCACTCGATGCGCCGCGCGATGAGGCCGGAGATCTGCTCCACGACGAGAAGGCCCCGGCCGGGAGGCTCGATGGTCATGACCACGCGGTAGTTGCCGCGCGCGGCGTCCTTCATCGCGGCGGCGAAGGAGCCCGGGACCTCGGCCACCTTCGTCACGCGGCCCGCGCACGGCGCGCGCTGGATGTGGACGTCGAAGACGGACAGGAATATCCGGCAGGTCATCACGTCCCCGGGGCCCTCGCGTCCGACGGAGAGCACGACCCCGTCGCCCGGCGAGTAGATGCGCCCGTCGGCCGGAAGGGCGCGCTCGGGGTCGCGGAAGAAGTAAAGCGTGAACCCGGCGAAGCCGAAGGAGAGGACGGCGAGCAGGGCGCCGGGGAGGACGGTCGACGGGCGCCCCATGAGCCACAGGCCCACGGAGCCGGCCGCGACGGCCGGGACCACGAACTGCCACGCCTGAGAAGCGATTTTCATCGGTTAGATTTTTACTTCCACGCTGCGCCGCGCGGCAGTCCTCGAACTTTCGTCCACCAGAATCTTGGCGGCGGTGGGACTCGAACCCACATGCCCTTGCGGGCGGCAGATTTTAAGTCTGCTCTGGATACCAATTTCAGCACGCCGCCTGGGTTGATTTTAGCATTAAGTTCCCCGCCCTCCCGTCTTACAATCCGTTCAACTGTTTCCGGAAACAGTCGTCGGTCGGCAGGGCGGCCGCCTCTACAACCCGATGTCTTCGTTCCAGAGGTCGGGCTTCTCGCGGACGAAGCGCTCCATCAGGGCCACGCAGTCCGGGTCCTGGAGCACGGTCAAAGTCACGCCCCGCGCCGCGAACAGATCCTCGGCGCCGAGGAAGTTCTTGTTCTCGCCCACGACCACGCGCGGGATGCGGTACAGCAAGGCCGTCCCGGTGCACATGACGCACGGGCTCAGCGAGGACACCAAGGTCAGCTCCGGCCAGTCGCGGCGGCGGCCGGCGTTGCGCAGGCAGACGACCTCGGCGTGGGCGGTCGGGTCGCCGGTCTGCACGCGCATGTTGTGCCCGCGCGCGACGATCTTGCCTCTCGCGTCGACGAGCACCGAGCCGATCGGCAGGCCGCCCTCGTCGTAGCCCTTCTTCGCCTCGAGATACGCCTCGCGCACCAGTTCCCGGTCGTTCATGCCCGCATCTTACTTCTTCCGGCGGAGCGCGGTCACCTCCGCGCGCGCGGCCTTGATCGCCGCCTTCAAGCGTCCGCGCTCTCCTCGCCGCCGCTCGCGCAGTTCCAGGCGCTGCCGGCGCGACCGTTCGCTGACGTCGAGGAGAGCCGCGTGCAAGGTCTCCCCGCGGGCCGCGGAGGCCCTCGTCATGGTCAGGTCCGACTTCTCGCGCTCGCGGATCAAGACCAGCTCCTTGTGCTGCTCGACCGAGAGCCGCTTCAGCTTCGCCTCGCCCTCGCGCACGCTCGCGCGCAGTTCGAGGATCTTCGCCTTCTCGGAAGCGCCCGCCCTCGCCGCCCCCGCCAGAAACAGCGCCGACAACGCCGCCATGATCATCCTCATCCCACCCTCCCGGCCCGCGGGCCTCTCCATCATACGATCGACCCCCCGAAAAAGTTGCCTCGGTCCCCGCGTTTTTATCTGGCGCGCCCGGGACCCGCCTGCTATCCTTCGAGGAGCATGACGCCCCTCCTGCTGATGTCCCTCCTTCTATGCGCGGTCCCGGCGCGCGCCGCGGCCGGAGAGGAACCCCCGGGCCGGTTCACTTTGCGCGTACAGCGCATGAGCGGGCACGACGCCGAGCAGGACAAGGCCGTGCGCCTGCTGCGCAGCCTGTCCACCCGGTACCCTTCGCTGTTCGCGCCCGGCGTGATCGTGGGAGCGCGCTTCCAGATCGTCAAAGAGAAGGCGAACCAGTCCTTCGACCAGCAGAACAAAGCCCTCGTCATCGACCCCGTCGAGCTCTTCGCCCCCTGGGCCGACGCCGCTTTCTATCGCGGCGGCTCGGCGGCCGAGCCGGAGGCGGTCCTTTTTCACGAACTCCTGCACGCCTGGTCGCTCGCCCACCCCGGGCTCGAGGACGATTATCAGTCCCGCGTGAGCGGCGGCCGCCAGGAGAAGTTCATCGCCGAGGCGAACGAGGGTCACCGCCCGGCCAAGGAGCACCGCGAGAAGATCCGCGACGCGCTGCTGCGGATCCGCATCGGGACGATGACCCGGGAGCAGTACGCGGCCCTGCCCGCGCCTCCGGGGCAATCGAACCGGGAGCGCGCCCTCTCCGACTACGACCGGGCGACCAAGATGACGGTGGAGCGGGCCGAGGAGATCACCCGCGCGTTCCAGGAGGAAGCCGAGGCCGGCGCGGGGATGATGGCCCGTCTGCTCGGGGTCGCGTCGAAGGGCCGCCCCCGCGACGAGGTGGACAAGGAGATCGCCGCGATCCGGGAGAAGGAGCCCGCCCGCTTCGAGGCCGCCCGGGCCGAATACGAGCGCTGGGTGAAGGAGAACTCGACGGCCTCGAAGCTCATCGAGCAGGGACGCAAGCGCGAGGCCGAGCTCGCTCTCAAGCACAAGGTCCCGGGCCGGCGCGCGGACGACCGGCACGCGGGAGACAGCCCCTCCGAATGGTTCGCCTACGGCGGCGAGACCGCGGCCTACGCCGCGTCTCCCGAGCGCCTGCTCACGGCCGAGGAGCGCGATTTCTGGGCCGGCCAATTCGCGCAAATGAAGATCCGCCCTGGCGAGAAAAGGCCGGGCCTGTTACCCTAAGAAGGCATGGCCCCCCTCGCCTTGGCCCTGGCCGCGCTCCTGCTCCCCGCCCTGTCGCGGGCGGGCGACGCGCGCGTCCAGGCGCAGGACGCGGCCGTCGTGCCCTTGAGCGGCGGCGACGCGGCCGCCCGCGAGGCCGCGGGACGCTCCTTCGACGGGAACCCCGCCTCGGAGACCGTGGTGGCCGGGCGGGACGCGAATGGGTCCCCGCGCCTGGCCAAGGCGGCGCCGATCGAGCGGCCCGCCAAGAAGGAGCCGCCGCCCGCCGGCAAGGACGCGAACGGCGGGAGCAAGCTCACCTCCGGCCTCGTCATGGGCGGGGCCGCCCTCCTGGGCGGCCTGCAGGGCTGGTTCTCGGCCGGTCTTCTCGGGGCGGCCGCGGGCGCGGGCCTCGGCCTGGCCGCCGCCTGGCTGTTCCATAAGAAGGACTACGGAGGGGCCTTCGGCGTGACCGCCGGCGCCATCATCGGCACCGCCTTCGGCGGCCCCATCGGCGGCCTCATCGGCGCGGTCGTGGGCGGCGTGATCGGGCACTTCCTCGGCAAACTGTTCCTGTAGACCGGGGAATAGTACAATCGGGCCGTGCTTCCGCATTATCTGACGCCGAAGCTGTTGACCACGCTCCGGGGCTACGACCGGACGCAGCTCTACCACGACCTCGTCGCGGGGCTCATCGTCGGCGTCGTCGCCATCCCCCTCGCCTTGGCCTTCGGCATCGCCTCGGGCGTGACCCCGGCCGAGGGCCTCTACGCCGCGGTCATCGGCGGCTTCGTCATCTCCCTGCTCGGCGGCAGCCGGGTCCAGATCGGCGGACCGACCGGGGCCTTCGTCGTCATCATCTACGGCATCGTCCATCAGTACGGACGCGAGGCCCTCACCGTCACCACGATCATGGCCGGCGTGATCCTCATCGTCATGGGCCTGTTCCGGATGGGGAACCTCATCAAGTGGATCCCCTATCCCGTCACCACCGGCTTCACCAGCGGCATCGCGGTCATCATCTTCTCCTCCCAGGTCAAGGATCTCCTCGGCCTGCGCATGGGCGCCGTCCCGCCCGAGTTCGTCGACAAATGGGGCGCCTACTTCCACGCCCTGCCCACCGCCGACTGGCACACCTTCGGCCTCTCCGCGGCGACCCTCGCGGTCCTCGTCTATCTGCCGCACCTGACCAAGAGGATACCCTCCCCGTTCGCGGCCCTGGTCTTCGCCACGGGAGCGGCCGCGGTCTTCGGCCTGCCCGTGGAGACGATCGGCTCGCGCTTCGGGGACCTGCCCCGGGGCCTGCCCATGCCCCGCCTGCCCGTGATCGACTTCAAGACGGCCATGACCTTGGTGCGCCCGGCGACCGTCGTCGCCCTGCTGGCCGCCATCGAGTCCCTCCTCTCGGCCGTGGTGGCCGACGGCATGATCGGCGGGCGCCACCGCTCCAGCGTGGAGCTCGTCGCGCAGGGGGCGGCCAACATCCTCTCCCCGCTCTTCGGGGGCATCCCCGTCACCGGCGCCATCGCGCGCACCGCGACCAACGTCAAGAGCGGCGGGCGCACCCCCGTCGCGGGCATCGCTCACGCCGTGGTCCTGGTCTGCGTGCTGCTGTTCGCGGGGCCGCTCGTCGCGCGCATCCCGCTGTGCGCGCTGGCCGCCGTGCTCGTCATCGTCGCCTATCACATGAGCGAGTGGCGGACCTTCGCCTTCCTGCTCAAGTCCCCGCGCTCGGACGTCGCGGTGCTGCTGTCCACCTTCGGCCTGACGGTCCTCGTCGACCTCACCGTCGCCGTGGAGGTCGGCATGATCCTGTCCGCCTTCCTGTTCATGCGCCGCATGGCCGAGATGACGACCGTCGGCGCGGCGGTCCGCGAGCTGGGAGACGACGAGTCGGCCGGAGAGGGGCCGGAGAAAGGGCGGGTCGCCGTGCCCAAGGGCGTCGAGGTCTACGACGTCAGCGGACCGCTGTTCTTCGGGGCCGCGGACAAGCTCGGCGAGACCCTCTCCCAGATCTCGGACCCGCCCAAGGTCTTCATCCTGCGCCTGGGCGCCGTCCCCGTGATGGACGCCACCGGCCTTCACGCGCTGCGCGATTTCCAGGCCCGCTGCCGGCGCCTCAAGACCTCGCTGCTGCTGTGCGGCCTGCGCAAGCAGCCGCTGCGCGTGCTGCAGTCCACCGGGGCCCTGTCCGAGTTCGACGCCTGGACCGAGAACGACGACCTGGCCGCCGCGCTCAAGACGCTCGAGAAGAGCTCCGCCCTCCTCAAGCCTTAGGCGCGCGTCCTACCGCAGCGATGGGTCGGACTGCAGCGCGGTCACGCAGGCCATGTTGACGATGTCGTCGACGCTCGCGCCGCGCGACAGGTCGTTGACCGGCTTGGCGAACCCCTGGAGGATCGGCCCCAGCGCCTCGGCGCCCGTCAGGCGCTGCACGAGCTTGTAGCCGATGTTGCCGCTCTGCAGGTCCGGGAACACGAGGACGTTCGCGCGGCCGGCGACCTTCGAGCCGGGGAATTTCTTCTGCCCGATCTCGGGCACGAGCGCGGCGTCGGCCTGCATCTCCCCGTCGATGGCGAGGTCCGGGGCCTTCTCCTTGGCGATGCGCACGGCGTCCTTGACCGCCGACGCGAGCGGGTGCTCGGTGGAGCCGTTCGTCGAGAAGGACAGGAAGGCGATGCGCGGGTCGATGCCGGTGAGCACCTTCGCCATGCGCGCGGACGAGATGCCGATGGCCGCGAGCTTCACGGGCACGGGATCGATGTTGATCGCGCAGTCGCCCATGATGAGCACGCCGTCGTCGCCCTGCTTCGGGCTCGGGAAGATCATGACGAAGAAGCTCGAGATCGTGCGCACGCCCGCGGCGGGCTTGATGATATGCAATGCCGGTCTTACGGTATCGGCCGTCGCGTGATCGGCTCCGGACAAAAATCCGTCCACTCTGTCGTTATGAAGCATCATGACGCCGTAGACGAGGGGCTCGGCCACCGCCGTCTTCGCCTCGTCCTCGGTGATGCCTTTGTGCTTCCTCAAGTCGAAGTACTGAGCCGCGTACTCGGCGAACTTGGCGTCCTTGAGGGGCTCGATGAACTCGATGCCGGCGAGGTCCACGCCGTTCTCCGCGGCGACCTTGCGCGCCTTCTCGAGATTCCCGACGAGGATCGGCGCGCACAGGCCGTCCTTCTTCAGGATCGCGGCCGCCTTGAGCGTGCGCTTCTCGTCGCCCTCGGGCAGCACGATCTTCTTCTTGAGCGCCGCGGCCTTGCGGCGGATGTCCCCGATGATGTCCCGGTTCAAGGTGTCAGTGGTCATGCGCCGAGGATAGCGTATCGGGGGAGCCTTCGTAAAGGCTAGCGGACGCGGGTGCTATCGATCGTGCCTCCCGCGTGCCACAGCGCGCGGCCGGGGCCGAGCACCCGGTAGGCGTGCGCGCCGCGCGGGGCGGCGTCGGCCGCGGCGCGGTACGACGCGGGGCGCGCGCTGCGGTCGATCCGGGAGGCGTGAACGTCGGTGAACGAGCCGCCGGTCATCGTCAGCGAGTACGCGCGCAGCGCGAGCGAGCCGAGCTCGCGCGCCAGCGTACCCCAATCGCCGGGAGCGTTCAGCAGGCGGCCCGGGACCATGTCGAGCCCCTCGACGTGCGCCTGCCCGACGAGCACGACGGCCTTTCCGCCCGCCTTCAGCGCGTCCTTGAGGAAGACGGCCATCGCCTGGTTGCGGCGCGTGAGAAAGACCTCGGCGACGGCCTCGTTGAAGCCGGGCTCGTAGCCGCCGCCGGCCCGGGAGAACTGGGACTCGACGTCCGCCGGGAACTCCCCGGCGGGACGGCCGGTCTTCGCCGCGGCGAGCTCGGCGGCGGCCTTGGCCCAGCCGTCGAGCGGCAGGCCGAGGGCCACGACCCGCACCCCGTGGCCGCGCGCGGCGTCGAGCAGGGCCCGGAAGGCGGCGCGGCGCTTGGGCGAGAAGGAAAGGACCTCGTCGGGCACGTCGTCGCGGCGGCGGGAGACGTAATCGTCGACGGCGCCCTGCTGCGGGCGCTTGAGACCCTCGATGCCTATCGCGGTCACGCCCGCCGCGGCCAGGCGCGGCATCTCGCGCGTCAGGACGTCCACCGAGGTCAGGCTGCCGTGGTTCTCGCCGACGAGCAGGGCGTCGTGGCCGGAGAGGATGTCCTCGACGGGGACGGCCCAGCTCCGGACCTTCTCGGCGACGGCGTTCGCGACGAAGGACGAGAAGCCGGCGTCGCGCGCGGTCGGCGGACCGCGAGGCCCGTGGAAGGAGGCGGGCGCGGACCGCGGCGAGGCGCTGAGCGCCTGAGCGGCGGCCGCGACCGGCTGGAGAGCGGAAACGCGAGCCGGCGGCGCCGGCAGGATCGCGGGCGCGGGGGCCGACGGCGACGCCGCGGGAGCGGAGAGCGAGGTCGCCGCGATCGCGCCCGTCAGAACCGGCGTGAAACTCGCCGTGACCGGCCCGCCCATCGACAGGGACAGCGCCGGCGCGGGCGCGGCCGAGGGATTCAGGGACGGCGAGAGGCGGGTGACCACGCCGGCCGAGGCGGCCGTGGAGCACCCAAGGAGGAGCGCGGAGAGTAGGACGATGGAACGCCTCACGCCTTCAGTATATTGAGGGAACGATCCGGGCGCACGGGTCGTAAGACCCAGCGCGGCGCGGGACCTCCGTCGACACGGCCTGAATCCCTCGTTTTTCAAAAAATAATTTATATTTTTAAACGGGAATTCACTTTCGGCGCCGAAAGCGAATAAGGCTTTTAAAATAACCGCTATTTTTTCAAAAACGAGGGGTCCTGCGCGAGACGGTCGGCCACGGCGAGATGCTCGGCCTCGTCGTCGGCGATGCGGCCGAAGATGGCGGCGGTGACCGGATCGCGCTGGGCGAGCGAGCGGCGGAAGCTTTCCTCGGCGGCCTGGCCGCGGGCCTCGGCCTCGCGCATCATGACCGCGAACTCGGCGGCGGTCTTGGCCGTGGTCAGGCGCCGCCAGAGGCGGTCGGACACCGGGCGCTCCGAAACGCTCACGCCCAGCTCGGCCATGCGCGCGAGCAGGAGGTCGAGATGGACCTTCTCCTCCGCGCCGATGCGCCGCCACGCCGCGCGCAGCTCGTCGGAGGCGTCCGCGAAGGTGTCCGCGGCCCACAGGAACGCCGCGAAGGCCTGGCGCTCGGCGAAGGCCGCGGTGCGCAGGCGGTCGCCGAGGCCTTCGGGCCCGCCCATGCCGCGCGCGCCGGGCGCGTATTCCTCGGGGGCGCAGACGACGAAAGGCGTCCAGTCCATGATGCATGATAGCGCAAAAGGCTAAAATCAGGACATGACGCGACTCCTCGCCCTGTCCCTTCTTCTGCTCGCCGCGTGCGCGAAGGAGCCCGACGCCGCCGCTCCCGCCGCGGGAAGCGGCCCCGTCGCATTGTTCATCGGCGACTCCCTCACCGCGGGCTACGGCGTCGAGCCGGAGGAGGCGTGGCCCGCGCTCGTCGGCGAGGCCTGGTCCCGCCGCGGCCTGAGCTGGCGCTCGCGCAACGCGGCCGTGTCGGGCTCGACGACCGCGGGCGCGCTCGAGGCGGCGCGCTGGGCGCTGACGCCGGACGTCAAGCTCGTCTTCGTCTGCATCGGCGGCAACGACGGCCTGCGCGGCACGCCGCTCGCCGAGACGAACCGCAACTTGAACGCGCTGATGGGCGAGCTCGGACGCGACGGCCGGACGGTCGTCCTGTCCGGCATGAAGATCCCCCCGAACTACGGCCGCGCCTACGCCGACGGCTTCGCGGCGCTGTTCCCGGCTCTGGCGAAGAGGCACGGCGTGCTCTTCATGCCGTTCCTCCTCGAGGGCGTCGCCGCCGAGCCCCGCTACAATCAGCCCGACGGCATCCACCCGAACCCCGAGGGCCACAAGGTCGTCGCCGCCTCGGTGCTCGCCTTCCTCGACTCGAAGGGGCTTCCCCGATGAGCGCGCCGATCCTGGAGCTGTCGGGCATCGCGAAGGACTTCGTCTCGGGAGACGAATCGCTGCGCGTGCTCGACGGCGTGGAGCTCGCGATCCGCCCCGGCGAGACGCTCGCCGTGACCGGCCCCAGCGGCTCGGGCAAGTCCACCTTGCTCGGGATCATGGCGGGGCTCGAGCGGCCGACCTTCGGCGCCGTCCGCCGCGACGGCGAGGACGCCTCGTCCTGGGACGAGGACCGCCTCGCCGGCTGGCGGCGCAGCCGCCTCGGCTTCGTGTTCCAGAGCTTCCGCCTCGTGCCCACCTTGACCGCCCTCGAGAACGCGTCGATGCCGCTCGAGCTCCTCGGCGCCGCGCCCGCCGAGGCCGAGGCGCGGGCGGCGTCCCTGCTTCAGGCGCTCGGGCTCGACGCCCGGCTCCGGCACCGCCCCTCCGCGCTGTCCGGCGGCGAGCAGCAGCGCGTAGCCCTCGCGCGGGCCTACGCGCACGGCCCCGCCTTGATCCTGGCCGACGAGCCGACGGGCAGCCTCGACCGCGCCACCGCGGAGAAGGTCCTGGCGGCCCTGCTCGACCTCAACGCGCGCTCGAAGACCGCGCTCGCGGTCGTCACGCACGATCCGACGGTGGCGGCCGCCCTCGGGCGCTCGGTGCGCCTGGAGCGGGGCCGGATCGTCCCTTGATCCGCCTGGGCCTCAGGCTCGCGGCGCGGCAGTGGACGCGCTTCGTCTTCTTCGCGGCGTGCCTGTCGCTCGGCACGGGCTTCCTCGTCGCGGTCGCCCATCTGCTCACCGCGGTGGACCGCGCCGTGGCCGTGCGGGCGCGGGAGCTGCTCGCCGGCGACGTCGAGGTCGGCTCGGGCCGGGACTTCGGCGCGAGAGAGAAGGCGGCGTTCGTCGCCGCGCTGACGGCGGGGCGGCGCGCGGCGCGCTCGGTCGCCTTCTCCTCGATGCTCACCCCCGGGAGCGGCGAGGCCCCGTTCCTCGTGTCGGTGAAATCCGTCGAGGCCGCCTATCCCCTGCGCGGCGAGCTGCGCACCGATCCGCCCGGAGGGACGGCCCTGCTCGCGGGCGGCGGCAAGTGCCTCGTGGAGAGGACCTTGACCCTCCAGCGGGAGCTCGAGCGCGGCGAGCGCGTGAGGCTCGGCGCGCTGACCTTGACGATCGCCGGCGTCATCGACCGCGAGCCCGACCGGGGCTTCGCCGCGTTCTCCTTCGCTCCGCGCCTCATGATCGCAGCGGAGGACCTGGAAAAGACGCGCCTGCTCGGCCTCGGCGCGCGCACGCGCTTCCGCTGGACGCTGGCGCTCGCCGACGGGGAGGAGCCCGTCGCCGGCTCGAAGGCCGTCAAGTCGGCGCTCGAGAAGGCCCTGCCCGAGCCGCATCTCTCGATCGAGTCCTACACCGAGGGCGAGCCGGCGATGCGCGACGGCCTGCGCCGTTCGGCGCTCTTCTTCACCGTCCTCTCGCTCGCGGCCCTGCTGCTGGGAGCGGCCGGCCTGCGCGCGGGCCTGCTCCTGTTCCTCGACTCGCAGGCCGAGACGATGGGGCTGCTGCGCTGCCTCGGCGCCTCGGCGGCGGAGGTCGAGCGCCTCTACGCGGCGCTCTGCGTCGGCGCGGGCCTCCTCGGCGGGCTGGGCGGGTCCCTCCTCGGCTGGGGCACGGCCGCCCTCGCGGCGGTCTGGTCGCCGCGCTTCGGCGTGGACCTGTCCGTGCCGCCGGACCCGGCCGCCTTCCTCGAGGCGCTGCTGCTCTCCGCCGCCCTCGCCTGGGGGCTGTCCGCCGCCCGCGTGCGCGCGCTCGCCGCGCGCTCCCCCCTCGACGCCCTGCGCGCGCCGCCCGGGGCCTCCCGCGGCCTCGTCGCCGCCGGCTGGGCCGCGGCCGCGGCGGCGGTGCTGCTCGCCGCCTGGCGCCGCTCGGGCTCGAACGAGGACGCGCTCAAGCTCACCGCCGCCCTCGCCGCCGGCGCGCTCGCCGTCGAGCTCCTCTCGCGCCTGGCCCTGCGCGCCGCGGCCCGGCTCGCGGAGAGAAGCTCCGCCCTCGGCGCCCCGCTGCCCCTGCGCCACGGCCTGCGCCGCCTCGCGCGCCGGCCCGGGCCCTCGCGCGTGATGCTCTTCACCCTGGCCGGAGGCTTCGCGATGCTCGCCGCGGTCGGCACCGCCCGCGAGGGCTTGAGCCGCGCCTTGGCCCCGTCCACGACCGAGGCGGCCGCGGACCTCTTCCTCGTGGACGTCCAGCCCGCCCAGCTCGAGGCGGCGCGGGCGGCCGCGGCGCGGCGCGCGCGCGGCGTCCCCGATTTTTCCCCCCTCGTCCGGGCCCGCCTCATCCTCGTCGACGGGCGGCCCGTCCGGCGCGGCGACCCGGCGAAGGCCGGCGACGCTGAGCGCGAGCGCGGCCGCCTGCGCGCGCGCGAGTACAACCTCACCTACGCCGACGCCCTCAATCCTTCGGAGAAGGTCGTCGCCGGCGAGTTCTGGCCGCCCGGGGAGGCCTCGGCTCAGGCCAGCGTCGAGAAAGGCTTCCTCGAGCGGGCGGGCCTCAAGCTGGGCTCGCGGCTGACCTTCGACGTGCAGGGGCGCGAGGTGACGGCGACGGTGACCTCCGTCCGCGAGGTGGAGTGGGCCGCGATGCGCCCGAATTTCTTCGTGACGCTGACGCCTCCCCTGCTGGCCGAGGCGCCCCGGACCTACATCGGCTCGCTGCGCTCGAAAAGCCCGGCCGACGCCGCGGCCTTGCGCGTCGACCTGGCGAGGAGCCTCGCCAACGTCTCCGTCATCGACGCGGGCTCGCTCCTCGAGCGGGTGCGCGAGACCCTGGACCTGCTGCTCGCCGCGATCGGGGCGCTCGCGGGCTTCTGCGTGCTGACCGGGGCCCTCGTCGTCGGAGGGCTCGTGGCGCTCGGCCGCGAGGAGCGCGCCGCCGACGCCGCGCTCGAGCGCGCGCTGGGCTGGACCGCGCGGGAGACCTTGGCCGCCGACGCGGCCGAGCTGGGCGCGCTCGGCGTCCTCGCCGGCCTCGCGGCCTCCGCGACCGCCGTCGGTCTCGGCTGGGCGGTCGCCCGGCGCCTGTCGGTGCCTTTCGCCGCCGACCCGCGCGAGGCCGCTTCGCTCTTCGCCGCCGCCGCGCTGCTGCCCGTCGCCGTGGGGCTCATCGCCGGCGCCTCGGGGCGCCGGGCGGCGGTGATGGACGCCCTGCGCCGGGATACCTGAAAGTCCCGGGTCCGTCATGGGCCGAACAGCCCGGACTGTGCTAGAATCGGCGCATGAAGAACCTTCTCCCCGCCTTCGCTTTGCTCCTCTCGCCGCTCGCCGCCTCCGCCGAGAACGGCGCCTTGCCCGCGTTCCGCTTCACCGGCGTCGCGGCGCTGCGCGCCGAAGGCTCCGCGATCGCCGCGCCGGCCCCGCGCCCGGCCGACGTCGTCACTAAGAGCCACATGCACATCCAGGCCGGCAAGGACGTCCTGTTCGGCTACGCCGAGACCCCGGAGCAGTTCGCCGAGGCTTCCTCTTATTGGGCCGAGGTCCTCGAGTCCGCCGGCATCCGACCCGGCGTCCCGGCCTACAAGGACGGGTTCTTCACGATCCCTTACCGCTCGTCCGACGGGCGCGTGATCCGCGATTTCATGGCCGAGCCCCGCCAGTTCCCGCCGAAGGACGAGGCCGGCCTGCGCGCGAACATGGCCCTCGCCGAGAAAGCCCTAGCCGCCGCGGGCCTGACTCCCGTCTCGGCGCGCGTGCTGAACCTCGAGTACGCCCTGCCCACCTACTCGATCCTCTACCTCGTCAAGCCCGAGGCGCTGCGCGAACGCGAGACGCAGATCCGCGTCCTCAAGCCCGGCGACGACATCGACGCGGGCCTGATCGAGGCCTCCGGCGTGACCGTCGTGCAGAAGCCCCAGCCGTGGCTGCTGGTCTACATCGGGCCCGAGCTCGGCTACGTCGGCCTGATCGCGAAGACGGCCGAGGACCTCGCCCTGCGGCTCGAGAAGCGCACGGCCATGCTCGTCGCCGCGGGCAAGCGCATCGTCGGGCACAAGCTCGTCGCGGTCGACCACCCCGAGTACAAGTTCGGCGCCGAACTGCTCTTCTTTCAGTAACGGATCAACCACAAAGACACGAAGACACGAAGAAAAACGGAAGGAGGGTCAACGTCGACGTAAACCTCCTCTCCGTTGCCGTTCTTCGTGTCTTTGTGTCTTTGTGGTGAAAACCCGGCTTTAATCGTCGGCGTGACGGCCGAGGGGCCCGCCTTCGAAGGCGTCGCGGTCGAGGGAGCGGGCCTTGCGCCGGGAGAGGCCGTACCAGGCCAGGGCGCAGACCGAGCACAGCGCCAGCCGGCCGGGCGTGACGCCCTTGAACAGAGCCGCCAGCGCGGCCACCGCGGCCACGGGCAGAAGGATCCAGCGCAGGCGTTCAAGCTTCATACGCGCCGCCAATCATAATATAGAATAGCCGCCTGATGGGCGATCCTTCCGCCGCCGCGGCGCCGGCCCCCTCCTCGAGCGAATTGATGGCCGTGCGCTACCAGCGCCTGGTCCTGCTCAATCGCATGTCCATCGCGCTGTTCGGCGACAAGCCGTTCGCCGAGGGCCTGACCGAGGCCTGCCACGCCGCGATGGCGCTGATGGGCGCGCAGTCGGTCGCCGTGCACTTCGCCGACGAGCGCGGCCTCCCCGTCCTCGCGTACCGCCACGGCGACAAGCGCCTCTCCGACGACGCCGCGCGCCGCGCGGAGGAGGAGCTGCTCGCGCTCGCCTTCGTCGAGAAGCGCATCGTGACGAGCGCCGCGGGCGGCCGCGCCTGGGAGGCCGCGCCGCTGCTGCGCCTGACCGCCGACGAGGCCCTCCTGACCGGCGGCGTCGTCTTCGGGCGCGTGCGGGCCGAGGCGCTCGACGCCGAGCGCGAGGGCGGCCTCGTCGAGATCGCGCGGCATCTGCGCAACGCGCGCATGATCCAGCAGACGCTCCAGAACCGGAAGATCTCCGCCGCGATCGTGGACCAGTCCTCCGAGGCGATCTTCGTGACCGATCTCGAGCAGAGGATCCTGACCTGGAACTCCGGGGCCGCCGGGCTCTTCCAGTGGCGCCTCGACGAGGTCCTCGGCCGCCACGGCGCCTTCCTCGTGCCGCCGGACCGCGCCGACGAGATCCGCCGCGTCATCGGGGAGGTCCTCGCCGAGGGCCGCAAGAACTCGGTCGAGACCGAGTGCCTGCGCAAGGACGGGACCTCCGTCGCGGTCGAAGGCTCGTTCACGCTCCTGAGGGACGACGCCGACGCGCCGTTCGCGATCGTCCGCGCCTACCGCGACATCACCAAGCGCAAGCAGGTCGAGCGCATGAAGGCGGAGTTCACCGCTTTGGTCAGCCACGAGCTGCGCACGCCGCTGACCGCCATCCGCGGCTTCGCCGAGACCCTGCGCGACTTCGGCGACGAGCTGGAGCCGGAGAAGCGGCGGCATTACCTGCAGATCATCCTCGACGAGGCCACGCGCCTGGCCCACATGGTCGGGGATTTCCTGGACATCGCCCGCCTCGAGGGCGGCGGCATCGAGATGGAGCTCACGGACGTGAAGACGGCGCCGCTCTTCGACCGGATCGCCCGCCTCTTCAAGGAGCATCCGTCCCGGCCGGTCTTCAAGCTCGAGGTCGGCCCGGGCGCGGAGTCCCTGCGCGGCGACGAGGAGCAGCTGTACCGCCTGTTCGTCAACCTCGCCGGCAACGCGCTGAAGTACACGCCCGTCGAGGGGACCGTGACGCTGAAGGCGGAGACGGCCGGGTCCGACGTGGAGCTGAGCGTCGAGGACCAGGGGCCGGGAGTCTCCAAAGAGGACCAGAAACGCCTGTTCGAGAAGTTCTACCGGGCGGGAGACGCCGTCACGCGCAAGACCCCGGGCACGGGCCTCGGCCTCGCCATCTGCAAGGGCATCGTCGAGTCGCACTCCGGGACCATCCGCATCGAGAGCGAGCCGGGCCGGGGGGCCCGCTTCATCGCCCGCCTGCCGAAGACGGGCCCGGCCGCCTAGGTCAGAGCGCGTCGGCCTCGGTCTTCTTCTCCGAGCAGGACGTCTCCTCCGGCCCGCAGGACTCGGAGACCTGCCCCGACCCGATCTCGGGCGGCTCCGAGCGCTTCTTCTTCTTCGCGGGAGCCTTCTTCTTGGCCTGCGGGTCCACGGGATCGCCGTTCTCGTTGAAGCGGTAGGTCGACGCGCCCTCCTCGGGCGAGCGGGACTTGTACTTGGACCGGTCGTAGTCGTAGCCCTTCTTCTTCGCCGGCTTCTTCTTGGCCTTGGGAGCGGGCTTGGCTTCCTCGTTCTGGATGGGGTCGTCCTCGGCGCGGACGAGGCCCGCGGTGGAGGCGAACGTGAAGGTCAAGGCGCCGAGAAGGAGCAGTCGTCGTGATGTCATGTTCTTAGTATAGCCTCCCGCCCCCCCTCTTTCAAGCGGCCCGCTCTCCCACGAGGGTCAGCTCCTCGCGGTCGTGGAACAGGTGGCGGACCCGCAGCAGCGAGCACCCGGGGCGAAGCTCCTCCGCGCGGCTCAGGACGCGCAGCGGGTCGTGGCGGCCGAACTTCAGGTTGACGACGAAGCGCCGGCACCAGCCCTCGTCGAGCCACCGGCCGAGCAGGTCCGCGATCCGGTCCGGGTCCTCGACCATATCGCAGAACAGCCAGTCGACGGCCCCGGGCGGCGCGTATTTAAAGGCGTCCTCCGCCTTGTGCGTGATGCCCGCGTGGAGCCCGCCGCCCTTGAGCGGGCCGTTGTCCACGGCGACGACGAGGGCGCCGCGCTTGGCCGCGCTGTAGCTCCAGCCGCCGGGGGCCGCGCCCAGGTCGACGACGGTCTCGCCCGCCTGCGGCTCGCGGCCGAGCAGGCCGTAGGCCTCCTCGACCTTCAGGTACGAGCGCGACGGCGCCTGGGGATCGTCGGCCATGCGCTTCTGGCCCCCGGCGACGGCGTCCCGGGAAACGAAGGCCTGGTCGAAGGTCGGCAGGTAGGCGAAAAAGCCGCGCGCGGGGCCGGCGGCAGGGCGCCCCTGGACCGCGAGCTTGGCCACTCGCGACATGCGGCCCTTGACGCGGGCGAAGGCCTCCTCGGCGGCGGTCTTGGCGCGGCGAGAGAGCCCGGGATCGCCCGCGGACTCGACGCAGAAAGGCCACGGCCCCTCGAAGCGCTCGTCCTTCGTGGACGTCGTGAAGAAATCGGCCATGGCGCCGGCCAAGGCGTTGAGGGACTTTCCCTCGACCGTCACGGGGGCCTTGAGCGAGAGATGCGCGAAGCACAGCTCTCCGGCGCCGTCCGGGCCGAGCACCCAGCCGGGGCCGGACCTCTCCACGGCGCCGCCGAGCTCCTTGATGAGGAAGGCCTCGTAGCCGGCCTGGCACAGGTGGAGCGTCATCGGCCCACGGCCCGGCGCCAGCGGTTGATCGCGACGCGCGCGCTCGCCAGGCCCACGGTGTCGTAGGCCTCGAGCGACTCGCGCAGGCGCTCGACCTCGCCGGTGCCTCTGAGCAGGAACGCGGTCCGCACCAGGGGCGCGGGATACCGGCGTCCGCCCAGGACCGCGTACGGCCCCTCCGGCGGGGCCTGCAGCGCGGCGATGTCCTTCGCGCGCAGGGCGTACAGGTCCTCGAGCTCGGCGAGGCGGGCGGCCCCGCGCGGCCACGCGGTTCCGGCCTCGATCGCCCAATAGAACCGCTGCGGGTCGGTCTCGAGGAGGTGCAGCAGCAGGCCCGCCCGGGAGAGCGCGTCGTCGGGGAGCCTCAGCACGGCCGTCTCCGAGGGCTCCCACGGGGTGCGGGGAGGGACCGCCGAGCGCTCGAGCGCCTCGCTGCGCGCTCCTCCCTCGCGCGCGGCCTTCGCCAGGCGCGCGCCGAACCCGACGGGATCCTCCGCGCCGCGCTCGACGGCGAACAGCAAGGTCCTCTGCCAGGCGGCCTGCTCCGCCTCGACGACGGGGATCGGGAAGGCGAGCAGGGCGCGCGCGGAGTTCAGCACGAGCAGGAGCTCGGCGTCCGTCTCGCCCGTCTCCGGAAGGCGGAGCGCGTCGAGCACGATCTCCGGCCGCGCGCCGCCGCGCAGGCCGATCGGGTCGGGCAGGCCCGAGCCGCGCACCTCGCGCCGCGGCACGCCGCGGGTCGCCGCGAACAGCCGCCGCGCGGCCGGGCTCGCCGACGCCAGCGACTCGAGCCGCGCGAGCTCCTTGGCCGTCTTGTCGGACGGCGCGACGTCCGGAGACCGCGCCGCGCCGGGAAGCGCCAGCAGGAGCGCCGCCGCCGCGAGGAGGAGGCGCATCAGCCGAACAGGTACTGCTTCATGCAGTACACGCTGCCGCCGGACTTCACGAACTCCGAGGTGTCCACCTCGACGACCTCCAGGCCCATCGCGCGCATGTGGCCCGCGGCCGCGTTGGCGCCCTTCTGGATGATCGCGGTCTTCGAGCGCCACACCGCCGCGTTGCAGGCCAGGCGGGAGACGGCGTCGGCCTCGGAGGAGGTCACGACGATGGGGAAGATCTTGAGGATCAGCTCGAGGCTCGCCGCGTCGAAGGCCGCGGGATAGATGAGCACGGTCTCCGGCGTCAGCGGGCAGAAGCAGGTGTCGAGGTGGTAGAAGCGCTCGTTGACGAGCTTGAGCTGGATGACGGGGGTCTTGAAGGCGTCGGCCACCTGCTCGAACATCCCGGGGTCGGTGCGGAAGCCGTGGCCGCCCCAGATCAGCCGCTTGCCGGGATGCCACACCGCGTCGCCGGAGCCCTCGAAGGTCTCGTGGCCGCCGGGCTTGGTGCGCGCGACGCGGTAGCCGTGCGCCTCGTACCAGGCCGCGAAAGCCTCCGTCTCCTTGCGGCGGGACGAATGCCTCATCGAGGAGATGAGCGCCACCTTCTCGCCGTCCGGGCGGGTCCCCGCCAGCGACGAGTTCGCGGCGAAGACCATGTCCTCGAGGCCGGGGGTGGCCGGGATGACGGACACGGGGCAGCCCGCGCGCTCGAAGGCGGCCTTGAGGTCCTCCCACTGCTTCTTGGCCTTGTCGATGTTCACGTCTCCGACGTGACGCGCCATGTACGGGTTCTTCACGGCGAGGACCTGGAAGTGGTCCGGCGGGCACATCAGCACGCCCGACGGCTCGGCCATCGGGGGGCAGTTCTTCAGCGAGAACCCCTTGAGGTCCCCGATGCTTCGGTAAAGGTTGGCGCTCATGCGAAATGCTCCTGGGTGAACCGTTCGGCCAGCTCTTCGGCCGTCATTTCCTCGGCGCGATCGGGAGAGCCGGCGCGGACGACGCGCACCCGCTCCTTCCCGATCCACGTCGCGCCCCACGCCTCGGTCTCCGAAACGCCGAGCGGGCCGGTGCGGTGAACGACCGGGATCAGCAGGAGAGGACGGCGGCGCGCGACGCGGCCGGCGAGCAGCCGGAACAGGCGGCGCCGCGACGGCGTCTCGCGCGTCATGTCGGAGGAAAGCTCGGCCAGGAGGGACTCGCGCGCGGCCTGGGGGACGCGGAGGCATTCGAGCTCCACGCGGGCGACGGACTCGGCGGTCTCCCCGGGAAGCAGGCCCGCGGCGGCGGTCATCAGCCACGCCTCGAGGAGCCGCCACGGCCCGCGCGGCAGCGGGATGTGCTCGACGGCGGTTTTCTCGAAGCGGGCGAAGGCGGCGTCGGCGCGCAGGCGCGCGAGCGCCTGAACGGGATCGGCGCGCAGCGGCCCGGCGGCGCGCGCGCGGCGCGCCCATTCGCGGACGCCGTACAGGACCCGCCCCGTCGCGGGCACGCCGCCCGAGAGCACCATCCCGACCTCTCCGCCCTCGGCCAAGGACCGGAACAGGCGGAAAGGCATGCGGTCCCAGCGGGTCCAGGGGGACATCAGCGGCCCGGGGTGCCCGCGGCCCAGCGCCAGGCGGTCGATGCCGACGTGATAGCTGCCCATGAAGCCCGCGTACAGGCCTTCCTCGAGGACGCTGATCGTGTCCAGCGCGAACGGGTCGATCGCGACGACGAGGCGCGGGCGGCAGGGGCGGCCGCGGACCTCGCGCAGGGCCATAGTCGCATGGCGCACGAGCTCGAAGTTGAGGTGGGCCAGGTCGCCCATCACGGGCGGGTGCGAGATCGCCGCGAGCAGAGCGGGGGCCAGCCCCGATTCCTTCTCCAGGCGCGCCGCCAGGGCGCGGGCGGCGGCGACGGCGGGCGCGCCGGGGTGGAAAGGGTAGTCTCGGCCGGCGGACAGCAGCAGGAACAGCCTGTTATGCAGGGAAACCGTCCAGTCGGCCGGGGCGAGCTCCATCAGCCCCGCGAGGACCATGCCCGCCGCGCGCGTCACGGGCTCCAGGAGGAGGCGCGAGAGCTCGGGCTTGGAGGGAAGGACCGTCTTGTCCTCTTCGAGGCGCAGCTCGTAGGCCTTCGTCACGACCCGCATCAGGTCCTGGGCGGTGCCGGTCCGCGCGGACGGATAGACGGGAGCCGGCCGCTTTCTGACGGCGTTTGGAGGCGGCATTCCCTCGCCGTATGACTCGGTCACGACGGGGATTCTACAAAAAAAATATGATAGCCTCTGGAAATGATCGCCATCGCGCTCGCCTCGATATTCGCGTTTTCCCCCGCCGTTCTCGCCGCCGCCCCGGCCAAGGGCTACGTCGTGAAGGCCGAAGGACCGAAGATCTGGCTCGACCTGACGGCCGCCGACGGCGCCGCTCCGGGCCGGGGCTTCCAGGTCTACACCGAAGGCGAGGACATCAAGCATCCCGTCACCGGCGAGCAGCTGGGCAAGGCCGAGAACAAGGTCGCCGAGGGCAAGATCGACGAGGTCGCGGAGAAATTGTCCATCGGCCGTCTCAACGACGGCGCCGCCGTCGCGCTCGCCGGCCAGCGCGCGCGCCTGAGCCCCATCGTCGCCGCTCCCGCCGCTCCCCCGGCGCCCGCCGCCGCTCGCCGTCCCGGCGAGGCCGAGCTGCGCGCTCCCCGCACCCGCGGGGCGTCCCTGCCCTTCGTCGTCACGGCCATGGCCGTCGCCGATTTCGACGGCTCCGGCAAGCCTCAGGTCGTCCTGTCCGACGAGAAGGCCTTCCGCCTCTACGACTACCCCGCCGCCGTCGACAAGGCGCTCGCGCACGGCGACATCCCCGGGACCGGCGCGCGCATCCTGTCGCTGGAGGCGGCCGACCTCGACAAGAACGGCAAGGCGGAGCTCTTCGTGTCGGTCTTCAACGAGCAGTTCCGCCGGCTCGAGACCTCGGTCTTCGCCTTGGACGCGGGCAAGTGGACCAAGGCCGCGGACCTCCCGTATCTCGTCCGCTCGCACCAGAACGCCAAGGGCGAGAAGATCGTCGCCGCCCAGCAGATCCAGGACGACAAGACCTTCCCCTTCGGCGCGGTCTACCCCCTCGCCTGGCAGGACGGCAAGTACTCCCAGGGCCGCCCGGCCCTCAACCCGAAGCGCGCCGACTGGCTGTACGGCTTCACCTACGCCCAGGTCGACGCCTCGGGCGAGCCCGCCGCCCTGTACCTGACCAGCGTCAACAGCCTGCGCGCCCAGTTCGCCAAGGGCCACTGGCGCTCCGCCGAGGGCTTCGGCCAGAGCCCGATCCGCGTGCGCTGGCACGAGAAGCTGCTCGAGTTCCACCCCCCCATGCTCGCGACCTATGATGACTCGGGCTTCGACAAGCTCTACATCATCCGCAACCTCGCCATGCTCGGCGGGCTGGCCAACCCCTTCGGCCTGTTCAACGGCGGCGAGCTGCACGCCAAGACCTGGACCGGCGTGGCCTTCGAGACCGCGTGGAAGGCGGAGCTCGGCGGCTCGTCCCCCGGCTTCGCGCTCGTCGAGCCCGAGGCCGGACGCAAGGAGCTCGTCGTCGCCGTCGCGGGCACGACCGGCAAGTCCGCGGTCTGGACCTTCGACCCTTAGATGAACAGCGGCCGCAAGATCCTGGTCGTCGACGACGACCCCTCGATCCGAGAGATCCTCTCCATCCAGCTGACCCGGCTCGGCTACCAGGTCACCACGGCGAGCGACGGCCTCGAGGCCGTGGAGGCCTTCAAGGCCGACGCGCCCGACGCGATCCTCATGGACCTCATGATGCCGCGCCTGGACGGCCTCGCCTCGTGCCAGCAGATCCGCGCCGTCGAGAAGAAGGCCGGCGCCAAGCGCACCCCCGTCCTCTTCCTCACCGCCCGCGACTCGACGCACGACAAGACCAGCGCCGCCCTGTCCGGCGGCGATGAATTCGTGCCCAAGCCCGTCAGCATACAGGAGCTGAGCGAACGGCTCGAGGCCGCCCTCCTCAAAAAGGGCAAGCCGTGAAGGCCGTCCTCCTCGCGCTGGCCCTCTCCGCCGCCCCGGCGGCCGCGGCGGGCTTCGGCAACGCCTCGATGGGGAGCAAGCCGTACGGCGTCCTTCTCCTGACGCCCGACTCCGGAGGCGGATTCAAGGCGCAGCTCACGCATATCCGCGCCGAGCTGCAGGGCGTCCCCCTCGACAGCGTGGAGACCTACAACGACGGCACCGCGGTCCAGCGCGCCCTCGACCGCCTCAAGGGCCAGCACGTCTCCAAGGTCGTCGCCATCCCGCTCGACCTCGTCTCCGAGTCCTCGGGCATGGACCACCTGCGCTACCTGTTCGGCATCCGCGAGCAGCCCTCGCAGGACCGCCCCGACGAGGCCCGCCCCGGCATGGCCCCGGTCCAGGGAAAGAACAAGAGCGCCTTGGTGGTCTTCACCGGACGCGGCCCTCGCCGCCTCAAGAGCGAGGCCGAGCTCGTCCTCACCGCGACGATCGACAAGTCCCCGGCCCTGGCCGACATCTTGGCCGACCGCGCGAAGGCCCTCGCCCGCGACCCCGCGAAGGAGGCCGTGATCCTCGTCGGCCTCGCTCCGCGCTCGGACAAGAGCCTCGAGACCTGGAAGACCGCCGCGACGGCGATCGCCGAATCCGTCCGGGTCAAAGGCGGCTTCCGCGAGGCCGCCGTCATCTGGGTCCGCGACGGCACCAAAGCCGGCCAGCAGGACAAGGACCGCGAGGAGAACAAGACCACGCTCCGCCGCCTCGTCACCGAAGGCGGCGCCGTCGCCGTGCCCCTCGCCATCGACGGCCGCCGCGTCGGCCGGCTCCTCCAGCGCCAGCTCGGCGCCTCCGGCTACCGCTGGAACGGCAAGGGCCTGCTCGGCGACCCGCGCCTGACCGAATGGATCGTCTCCATCTCCAAGGCCGCTTCCGCTCTCCCCGACGTCCGCCAGTACAAAGACAACTCAGGAGGATTCCGATGACCGACAAAACCACTCTCAACACCGAGCCGGTGAAGGTGCTCGACAAGGGCTTCGTGCGCCTGGTCGACTTCATGGGCGGCGACCAGGGCGTCGTCGACGCGGCGCGCGTCTCCTACGGCGGCGTCTCCAAAGGGGCCGAGGCGGATAAAAAACTCATCGCCTACCTCCTCAAGCACTCGCACATGACGCCGTTCGAGCACGCGGTGTTCAAGTTCCACGTCTCCGCCCCGATCTTCGTCGCGCGCCAGTGGTTCCGCCACCGCTTCGCCGCGTACAACGAGGTCTCCTTCCGGTACACCGAGGTGAAGGACTACTTCTACATGCCCGCGAAGTGGCGCGGCCAGGACAAGAAGAACAAGCAGGCGTCCAACACCGCCGTCGAGCTCGACCAGAAGACGCTCCACGACATGTTCGCCAAGCAGGTGGACGCCTCCCTCCAGACCTACAAGAAAATGATCGAGCACGGCGTCGCCCGCGAGATGGCCCGCATGGTCCTGCCCGTCAACCTCTACACCGAGTTCTACTGGACGGTCAACGCCCGCAGCCTGATGAACTTCGTGGCCCTGCGCGCCGACGCGCACGCCCAGCTCGAGATCCAGGCCTACGGCGAGGCGCTGGCCGCGCAGTTCAAGACCCTCATGCCCTGGACGTACGAGGCGTTCCTGCGCGACGGCTGGAAGGGAGAGAACCCCATCATCGCCGCCGAGAAGGCCGCCCTGCCGGCCCTTCAGACCGCCGCCAAGTAAAGCCGTGCCGCGGTACGAAGTCGTGCTGGTGCGTCCCGACATCGCCGGCAACACCGGCCAGATCGGGCGCTCCTGCATGGCGCTCGGCTGCCGCCTGCACCTCGTCCACCCGCTCGGCTACAAGATCACCGACGCGAACCTCAAGCGCGCGGGCCTCGACTACTGGCCGAACCTCGACCTCAGGCAGCACGACAGCGTGAAGGAGTGGCTCGCGAGCGTCGAGCCCGCGCGCGAGGTGTGGCTCTTGTCCACCAAGGCGGAGAAGGACTGGGACCCGTCCGAGGTCTCCGCGGGCGCCACGCTCGTCTTCGGCTCCGAGACCGGCGGCCTGCCCGACGAGGTCCACGCGCGCTGGCCCGGACGCGAGCGTAAGATCCCGATCGATCCGCGGGCGCGAAGCTTGAACCTGTCCGCGTGCGTGGCGATGACGCTGGGCAGCCTGATTCTCCGGAGGCGTTAGGGACATGTCATTCATCCCGCGGAGCATCGCCGCGGCTCTGCTCCTGGCGAGCTCCGCCGGACCGGCTTTCACGCTCGAACAGGCCGACCTGGACAAGCCCCTCACGGACTTCGCGACGAGCGCTCAAGGAGACTTCGTGGCCGTTTGCCGGGCGCTGCACACAGGGTGCGGCGTCGAAGTGATCGACGGCGTCGAATCGCTCGCTTCCAGGAACTCCCCCCTGCCGAGGTCAGGCCGCACGGCTCGGGAGATCCTCGACGAATACCTGGCCGGCAGGCCGCACGACGCGTGGTCGCTCGAGAACGGCGTCCTCAACCTCAGGCCGGCGACGGCGCCGACGCCGGACTGGCTCTCGAAAAAGATCGCCGCGGTGAACTTCCGTAAGACCGACGGCTATGAAGCCGCGTTGACGCTTCTGTACATGACCGGAGCCTCATTGGGCGTTCGGATGCGCAAGCAGCCGACACTCAAGCCGGTCGACCTGTCGCTGAAGAAGGTCACGGTCAGGCAGGCCCTCAACGCGCTCGCGAAGGCCGACGGCGAGTTCGTGTGGATCGTCGTCCACGCCAAACCCGCCCAGCCCTGGAAGCTCATCTTCCAGCCGATCTCCTTCCACGAAGAAAGCCCCGGGAACCTGAACGACGCGAACGCGGAATTCCTCAAAGTGACGGAGCGCCCGGTCAGATAACTATCGTCAACGACAGTTCCGGCGTCCGCCGGTCCCGCCATGATATTGGCGCTATGCCGCCCCCACCCGCGGCATATCACCGGCGAATATTCATCCACAAGCTGGATTTATCCTGATTTTCGCACTACACTGCCACCTATAGCCAGTATTCATTCCGGCGCTATACCGACCAACACAATCACGCGTTCG